>JAGWUG010000145.1 GCA_028868555.1 Actinomycetales bacterium
GCCGGTGGTCTCAGGGGTCTTTGGAATGTGGATGGTGATGAAGTCGCTCTGCTCCATTACCTCGTCGAGGGTGGCCAGCTTGACGCCAATCTGCTCGGCGCGGGCAGGGGTGACGTATGGGTCGTAACCGATGAGGTTCACACCGAAGCCAGCGAGACGCTGGGCAACCAGGGTGCCGATGCGGCCGAGGCCGACGATACCGATGGTCTTCTCGAAGAACTCGACACCGGTGAACTTGGAGCGCTTCCACTCGCCTGCCTTCAGGCTGGAGTTGGCGTCTGGGATGAAGCGTGCGGTGCTAAACAGCAGACCGATGGCCAACTCGGCAGCCGAGATTACGTTAGAGGTTGGGGCGTTCACAACCATGACACCGGCGGCGGTAGCGGCCTTGATGTCTACGTTGTCCAGACCAACACCGGCGCGGGCAACAACCTTCAGCTTTGGAGCCGCGGCAATGGCCTCGGCGTCAACCTGGGTAGCCGAGCGAACCAGGATGGCGTCGGCGGTTGCTAGCTCCTTGAGGAGCAGTGGGCGGTCGGTGCCGTCAATGTTGCGAACCTCAAAGTCTGGGCCGAGGGCGGCAACGGTAGCTGGGGAAAGTTCTTCTGCAATGAGCACGATTGGCTTAGTCATGACTTCAAGTTTAGGTTCTGATCTGGCCAAGTTTCGTTGTGTAACTTTCAATAAATGTAAGTTACACTTCATATTGTGAAATTAGCGCCTGCTCAGTTGTTCCCGATGGTCAAAAGTGACGCTCAGGGACTCATGTTGGCCCAAATTTTTATGCTTGAGGACCAGCTATTTGGAATCACTGAACTCGCAAAATTCGCCGGTGTTAGTGTGCCAACCGCAATGCGTGAAGTAGACAGGCTTCTGGCTTCTAACCTTGTGACAGAGAAGCACTTTGGGCGAACCAGGGCCATTCAGGCAAACCTAGGCCACGAGTTGTACCCGGCATTGAGGAAAATCATTTCCTACACGTACGGCCCTGCTGCAGTCCTGCCCGCCGAACTCTCGGGAATCGACGGCTTGGAAAAGGCTTTCATCTATGGCTCCTGGGCTGCCCGACTCAATAAACACAGTGGACCCGAACCTCGTGACGTTGACGTACTGCTCGTCGGCTATATGAATCGAATTGAAGCTGCCAGAGCCGCAGCAAATGCGGAACGCAGGCTCGATCGCGAAGTGAACGTTCACTTTGTTAGTAACTCTGAGTGGGATAAGGCTGAATCTGGTTTCATCAGGACTGTGAAATCTAGACCCTTAGTCGAAATCCCGCTGGATGTTACTTAGCCGCCAGTCGCTTTTAGAAAGCCTTCCCGCTTCCCACATCGAAGACACGGATACAGACTCCGAAGACGCTGTCGCAGAATTGCGAGTGGCTGCACTTCATCTCAAGTCATCAGAGATTATTCGAGACATCGATCCCTCAGGCGCGTACCAACTTGCCTATGACGGTGCAAGGAAGGCAATTCAGGCACTGCTCATGGCCTTTGGTCTTAGGATTACCGCGGCGGGCGGACACTACGCATTCGTAAAGATTGCAGAGTCCGGTATTTCTGCAAATCCAGGTTGGCTCCACTTCCGAGTAATGCGTCAGCAACGTAACACCATCGAATACCCCGAAGGCTCGCACCAGCCACTCGCTCCGGAGGCCCAGGTTGAAGCGTATGCCGCAGCTTTCGAGATCATCAAAGATGTTGAGAAACTTCTAAACCGCTAGCCTTGACGCATGCTTGAACTCGTGTTTTTCGCCGCCATCTCGGCAGACGGTTACCTCGCCGGTCCAGACGGCGACATGGCCTGGGCCGAAAAGTACCTGAGCCCGGACGAAGACTACGGATTCACCGAGCTGATGGGTAACACCGCGGCCCTCATCATGGGCAGCAAGACCTTTGACTTCAACCTCTCGGCCATGGGTGACGAACCCCAGCCGCTGCCAACCTTCGTGCTCACCAACTCCCCCATGAAGTACGACGGTCTGAAGGACTCTAACGTTCACCTGGTGCACGGCCCGCTCGATCAGGTGGTTGATGAACTATCCCGCCACATTCGCGGCCAGCTTTTGGTTCTGGGTGGTGCCGATGTGGTGCGTCAGGCCATCGATGCCAACCTGCTCAGCAAGATTCAGCTCTTCATCACACCAGATGTTCTGGGCTCAGGGGTAAAGCTATTCGAGGGTGAGCTCGAGGGAACTCTTGCGGCCTTCGCCAAGGAATCCGAGCGCGACTACCCGAACGGGTTGCGCATGCTGGCCTACCGCCAAAGCTAGGCGATAACCGCTTTCCGTGCTTGGCGAAGATGACGCAGCTGGCGCGAGACCATCAGCGACATCGAAATGAGTGCGGCTACGCCCATGCCAGTGGTCATTCGCACCACCGGGGTAAACGGTAGGAAAGCCGTGAGCGTTGCGGCTAGCGCACCACCGAGCGACTGTGCCAAAGCCAGCAGAGCCACCCCGGATCCGGCATTCACCTGGTAGTCGCGTAGCGCAAGGGTGGTGCCGTTGCCACCGATGGAACCACCGCAGAAAATGGTGAGCACTTGGAAGACCATCACCAGCCAAATGCTGTCCGTGAAGTGCCCAACAATGAAAAGCCCGGTGGCAAAGGTGAACTGACCAATCACAAAGGCAACCAGCAGGCGCTCAACCGAGAAGCGCATCAGCAGCCGACGGTTGACCTGGGCGCCAACCATCTGGCCAAACGCGGTCACACCAAAGATCAAACCGAATGCCTGCTCCGGCACCCTGAAGTGCTGCAGATAGACGTCGGCGGTGGTAGAGATGTAGACAATGGTCACCATCACCGATGCGCCGTTCTGCCACATGTACTGCCTGAAGTTGCCGTCCTGGAAGACTCGACCGTAGGTCTGGAATGCCTGCACCAAGTTGTTCCGCACCCGGTTTTCCAACTTGAGGCTCTCCGGCAGCGCCCATACTCCCACCGCACCAACTGCTCCTAGCGCAGCCATGAGAACAAACAGAGCCTGCCAATTGGCAAAGCTCAAAATGAAAGCGCCGATGGATGGAGCCAACACCGGAGTGATGAAGAAGATGGTCTGGATAGCCATCATCAGGCGGGCCATTTCCTTGCCGGAATAAAGGTCACGCACAATGGCTCGGCCAATCACCACAGCCGCAGACCCACCGACGCCTTGCACCAGACGCCAGACAATCAACCAGGTGAGGTTAGGAGCCAAGACGCAGAGCAGCGAAGCCACCAGGTACATGAGTG
>JAGWUG010000146.1 GCA_028868555.1 Actinomycetales bacterium
TGGGCCGCTCACCGCTGCCGGGGCGCACCCTCAAGGATTGCGACTAGCGCACCAGGCCAAGGTTTACACCGATTTTTCCGGTGACCCCAAAAGTTGTCACTTTCGAGCCACACTATCGCCACTGACAGAAATCGCGACTTTGTTCAGTTCAGTTAGAACAAAACCCCCAGCACGAACTGGGGGTCTTGTTTGAAGCTCGATGAGCTTCTTATCGGACCCAACAGATCCGATGAGTCAACCTCATCAGTATCTAAACACATTTCCATCTTTTTGGTAAGTGTGTGTTGGGTTCGGTTAGTTGTTCTTTGGTTCGCGCCAGAAGTACCGGAGGAAAGATGGGCAAGCACCAACTTTTCGAGCTCACAATCATCGCGATCAAGTTGGCTATTTTGGCCATCGAGATTGTGATGTTGCTCAAATAACAACAGCGGATTCCCGCGGGTTCGCCCGTGGGAATCCGTCTTGAGCAAAATAAAAAGCCCCGAAGAATCGGGGCTTTTCTTTGGAGCGGAGACGAGAGGATTTGAACCGGAGCACGGATAGATCGCGACCGAGCGATTTATCCGCTGCGAGACTTCGATGTACTTGATGATCTGATTTAGCCACCGGGGCATTAACCCTCTCGTTGTAGCAAAACAAAAATCCCACCCTAGAGGGGTGGGATTTCTTGTTTTCGCGGAGACGAGAGGATTTGAACCTCCGAACCCATTTCTGGGTTACTTCATTAGCAGTGAAGCGCACTCGACCGGGCTATGCGACGTCTCCTGGTTGCCAGATAAGTTTAGCGGTTGCCTCGGGCTCTCGCCAACCCCAGGTAATGCTGGCGCAGAGCCTCGGGCTGTTTCTCAATGGCGTAGCGGAGCATGGTGCGGGGCATGACGTGGGCTGTTTCATCCAAATAGGCGCGAAGCACGTCGTCCTCGATCTTGCCAATTTCGCGCAGCATCCAGCCCACAGCCTTGTGAATGAGGTCGTGTTCGTCGTGCAGGAGAATCCGTGCCTGACGAAGCGGAATCTCAAACTGGCCGTTCTTGATCATGCAGAAAGTCAAGATGATGGCCATGCGGCGTTCCCAAAGCACCGATGACTTTGCTAACGATTCCAGGAGGTCATCATTCGGGTGGCGGATCAGCCAGTCGCCAAAAAGATAGGCGGTGTCCACCAGGTCCCAGTTGCTCCAGCGGCCCTCATAGGCCAACTTCAACCAAACCTCAAAGGCCTCGCCACGTGCTTCATCGGTCTTGGCCTTCTTGTAACGGTTGACCAAGATCAGGTCAGCGAGCAGGCGCTCTTCGTGGATGGGTGAAGCGGCCAGATCCTCGATCTCGCCATACGGCAGAGCTGCAAATTCGGCGGCGACGGTTCGCACTTCCGGCACCTTGGCACCGATGAACCTGTCGCCCTCGGCATATTCCCCCGGGCCAGTCTTGAAGAACCAACCCAGGTCGCGTGAGCGACCCGGGTTGGCGAATCTAGCAAGCGCCTTTCCGGCGCCATCGGCAGTGAGGGTTACTCCTGCCAAGACGAAACCTTCAGGCCAGTGCCGTCCTCCAGTAGATCAACCTTCACCGATGAGCCATCGGTAATTTCACCGCTGAGGATGAGGTTGGCCAGCTGGTCGTCAATCTGCTGCTGCATGAGTCGGCGAAGTGGGCGGGCTCCATAGATTGGGTCGTAGCCGTTCTCGGCCAACCAGCTGCGAGCCGCCGGGGTGACGGCAAGTTGCAGTCGACGCTCGGCAAGGCGGCGACCGAGGCGCTCAATGTTGAGCTCCACAATCTGGCCGAGCTCGGCAATCGAAAGCGCACTGAACACCACGATGTCGTCGAGGCGGTTCAGGAACTCCGGCTTAAAGGCGGAGCGCACTGTGGCCATGACGGCAGCGTGCTTGTCGGCATCGGTGAGGTCTGGGTCAACCAGGAACTGGCTACCCAGGTTGCTGGTGAGAATGAGGATGACATTCTTGAAGTCAACGGTGCGGCCCTGCCCATCGGTGAGGCGGCCATCGTCCAGAACCTGGAGAAGCACATCAAACACCTCAGGGTGAGCCTTCTCAACCTCGTCCAAGAGAACGACCGAGTACGGGCGACGGCGAACCGCTTCGGTCAACTGACCGCCCTGCTCGTAGCCGATGTATCCCGGAGGCGCACCAACCAGACGCGAGACCGAGTGCTTCTCGCCATACTCGCTCATGTCGATGCGAACCATGGCCTTCTCGTCGTCAAACAGGAACTCCGCCAGGCTCTTGGCAAGCTCGGTCTTACCCACACCGGTCGGGCCCAGGAATAGGAACGAACCGGTTGGGCGGCCAGGGTCGGCAATGCCAGCCTTGGTGCGGCGAACCGCATCGGAGACGCTCTTGACGGCACGCTTCTGACCAATCAGGCGCTTGCCCAATTCGGTCTCAAGGTGCAGCAGTTTTTGTGATTCACCGGCCAACAGACGCCCGGTCGGAATGCCGGTCCAAGCGGCAACCACGGCGGCAATGTCGTCCTCGGTCACCTGCTCGTTGACCATGCGCTCGGTAGCGCCGGCCTCGGCACCCTCGGCCTGAGCCAGCTGCTTCTCCAGAGCAGGAATCTCCGCGTAGAGCAGTCGGCTTGCCTTCTCCAGGTTGCCCTCGCGCTGGGCGCGGTCGCTGTCAATGCGAAGCTGGTCCAGCTTGGTCTTCAATTCACCGATGCGGTTGAGCTCGGTGCGCTCCTTGTCCCAGCGGTCGGCCAGTTCCTTGAGCGCAGCCGATTTAGTCTTGAGGTCTTCCCGCAGCTTCTCGAGACGGTCCTTGCTGGCGGCGTCCTTCTCCTTGGCTAGAGCTAGCTCCTCCAGCTTGAGGCGGTCAACCGCGCGGCGCAGTTCGTCGATCTCAACCGGAGCGGAGTCAATCTCCATGCGGAGTCGGCTCGCGGCTTCGTCCACCAGGTCAATCGCCTTGTCCGGAAGCTGGCGGCCGGTGATGTAGCGGTCGCTTAGAGTTGCGGCGGCAACCAGAGCGCTGTCGGCGATGGCCACCTTGTGGTGTGCCTCGTAGCGCTCCTTGAGTCCACGCAGAATTGCCACGGTGTCAACCACCGATGGCTCACCCACGTAAACCTGCTGGAAGCGGCGCTCCAGCGCGGGGTCGCGCTCGATTCGCTCGCGGTACTCGTCTAGGGTGGTGGCGCCGATCAGGCGCAGTTCGCCTCGGGCCAGCATCGGCTTGAGCATGTTGGA
>JAGWUG010000147.1 GCA_028868555.1 Actinomycetales bacterium
GAGGCAAAGCGTTCCACCGCCAGCACCGATGTGCTTGACCGCTATCTGCTGGCCAAGACCGGTGTTCTAATCACCGATGTGGCCGCCGCTCTGGACAAGTTCGACACCTTCCAGGCAGCAGCCCTGCTGCGCGACTTTGGTGACGTGCTGACCAACTGGTACGTGCGCCGCTCCCGTGACCGCTTCTGGGAGGGCAACGCTGAGGCCTTCGACACGCTTTACACAGTGCTTGAGACTCTGGCGCGCGTCGCCGCACCGATGCTGCCACTGGTTGCCGAGGAAATCTGGCAGGGCCTTACCGCTGGCCGTTCGGTTCACCTCGAGTCCTGGCCTGATGCAGCCGAGTTCCCGATTGACCTGGGCCTCGTTGCCGCAATGGACCAGGTTCGAGCTGTGGCGTCTACTGCAAACGCGCTTCGCAAGGCCGCTCAGCTTCGCGTGCGTCTGCCTTTGGCCAAGCTTTCCGTGGTTGCGCCAAACGCCAAGTCGCTTGAGCCCTTCGCGTCGATCATCGCCGACGAGCTCAACGTCAAGAGCATCGAGCTTGTTGAGCTGACCGAGGATTCCGGCGCCAAGTTTGGCGTTGTGAAGCGCCTAACCGTCAACGCCCGCGCTGCAGGACCGCGTCTTGGCAAGGGTGTTCAGGCCATCATCGTGGCCGCCAAGGATGGCTTCTGGACCGAGGAAAACGGCGTTGTATCGGTCAACGGTACCGCGCTGGTTGAGGGCGAATACAGCCTCGAGCTGGTAGCCGCCGCGAGCGAAGACAACAGCAACCTGGTTGGCATTCTCGCCGATGGCGGCTTCGTGCTGCTCGACGGCCAGGTGACCCCTGAGCTTGCAGCCGAGGGCTTGGCTCGCGACCTGATTCGTGCGGTTCAGGCTGCCCGTAAGGACGCCGGGCTGGATGTTTCCGACCGAATCCAACTGATTGTGACCGCATCGGCCGAGGTTGTTGCCGCCGCCGAGACTCATGCCGAACTGGTCAAGAGCGAGACCCTGACCGTTGACTTCGAACTGGTGGTTGGCGAGGTTGCCGAGGCAACCGCAACCGTTGGCGAAGACCTTCCGGTCTTGATTTCTGTGAGCAAGTCTTGAGCCGTAATTTAGACGCCCACTGGGCGGAATTGGCAGCCAAGGTTGAAACCGAGCTGCTGGCACGAGTGCCGGAGAACAACATTCGCCCGCGCCTGGAGCCAACGCGTCGTGCGGTTGAACTTCTGGGAGACCCGCAGCGTTCCTACCGCGTTATTCACGTGACTGGAACCAACGGCAAGACCAGCACCACCCGCTTCATCGAGCGCATCCTGCGCGAGCATGGCCTTCGCACCGGGCGTTTCACGAGCCCCCACCTGGTCAAACTGAACGAGCGCATCGCCATCGATGGTGAGCCGGTCTCGGACCAGGTTCTAGTTGAGCTCTGGGAAGACACCAAGCCAATCCTCCAGATTGTCGACGCCGAGCTTGCCGCCGAGGGCGAAGACCCGCTCACCTTCTTTGAGGCACTTGCCGCTCTGGGATTCGCCATTTTCGCTGACGCGCCGGTGGATGTTCTCGTGCTAGAAGTTGGCATGGGCGGCACCTGGGACTCCACCAACGTTGCTGACGGCGATGTTGCGGTATTCACGCCAATCGGCCTTGACCACATCGACCGCTTAGGTAGCACCATTTCTGAAATCGCCGAGACCAAGGCGGGCATCATTAAGCCCGGCGCCATGGTGGTTTCGGCACTGCAGCACTCCGATGCCTACTCCGCGCTCCGCTCGGTGGCCGACTTCAAGGCCGAATCCTGGGCTCAGCTAGGAACCGAGTTCCACATCACCTCTCGCGAGGATGAGGGCTTTGGTCAGCGTTTTAGCCTCAAGGGCCTGGCGGGCGAGTACCACGACCTGTTCCTGCCGCTGTCTGGCGACTACCAGGTAGAGAACCTCGCCGTCGCAGTTGCCGCGGTTGAGGCATTCCTCGGTGGCGGTAACCACCGCATCATGGACGACGTCCTTCGCGTAGCCGTTGCAGACGTATCTTCACCGGGTCGACTCCAGGTTCTGTCGCGCAATCCACTTACCCTGCTTGATGCGGCCCACAATCCTCAGGGAGCGGGTGTTCTAGCCGGAGCGCTCAGGACCTCCTTCGGGCCTCGCCGCTTTGTTGGGGTTCTGGCCACTCTTGCCGACAAGGATGCCTTGGGCGTGCTCCGCGAGCTCGAACCTGTGCTCGAGGAAGTTGTTATTACCAAGAGCAGCTCCGCCCGAGCCCTGCCGGTATTCGAACTCGAGGACCTCGCCATCGAGGTATTCGGAGAGCACCGGGTGCGCACCGCGGAGCACTTTGCCAGCGCCATTGAAGACGCCCGCGTAATGGTGGGTGAGGGCATCGGTGACTCAATCATCATCACCGGCTCGGTCTCGCTTGTGGGCGATGTCCTGCGCATGCAGCAGACCGAGGCAGACCTAGAGGCCCGCGACGACGACTGGGCCGAGAACGAATCCGACCACGACGGTAGCCGCAGCAACGATTTGGATTATGAAGATGAGCAGTTCAACTAAGCAGACCCGCGTTCGCAACGTTTCCACCAAGCGCACCCTCGGCAGCATGCTGATGGCCTTCGAGGCCTTCGTTGTGCTCTTTGCCACTCTGGTGGCCTTCGGCCTGAAGGTTGCCGACACCACGGCGGTTTGGGTGGTTGGTTTGGTCTTGGCTCTTCTCCTCATTGCCACTCCGGCCCTGCTCGGACGAAAGGGTTCTTACGTATGGGGAACCATCCTGCAGGTGGCCATTGTCCTCACCGGCATCTGGGTTCCACTGATGTGGATCCTCGGTGGCATCCTGCTCTGCCTCTGGGCCTGGGCCATGATTGCCGGAACCACCATCGACAAGGCCCGCGCCAACTACCTGAAGCTTCAGGCTGCGGCGGACGAAGTTGTCCAGATCATCACCGATGAGTCAAACTAAAGGCAAGCGCCTCGCGTAGCCCAAATCAGAAACAAAGGAACACACATGTCTGAAGTGCAGCAAACTCTGGTCCTCATCAAGCCGGATGGCGTAAAGCGCAACCTAATCGGCGAGATCATCAGCCGACTAGAGGGCAAGGGCTACCGCGTGGCAGACCTGCGCAAGTTCACCCCGAGCCGCGAGCTGCTGGCACAGCACTACGCCGAGCACGAGGGCAAGCCGTTCTATGAGCCACTGGTTGAGTTCATGG
>JAGWUG010000148.1 GCA_028868555.1 Actinomycetales bacterium
GCCTGCTTCGCCCGGCGCTGTGCCTGCAGCACCATCGGGGGCAACCCCGGCTCCTGCTGCTGACGTCGTGAACACCACCTTCGGCGTTGAGGCCAAGGCCCCGGCGCCAGCCAAGCGTCCTTATGTTCTGCCGCAGGTAAATCTGCTGTCGCAGGGCACCCCGCCAAAGACCAAGTCGGCCGCAAACGACTCCATGATCGCGGCCATCTCATCGGTGTTTAAGGAGTTTGACGTTGACGCAGTGGTCACCGGATTCAACCGTGGACCAACCGTCACCCGCTACGAGGTTGAGCTAGCCCCCGGTGTAAAGGTTGAGGCGGTCACACGCCTTGCCAGCAACATCTCCTACGCGGTTGCCAGCAACGAGGTTCGCCTCCTGGCTCCAATCCCGGGTAAGAGCGCCATTGGTATTGAGATTCCAAACACCGACCGTGAGATCGTCACCCTGGGTGACGTACTCCGCTCGGATGTTGCCAAGCAGGCCACCCATCCGCTCACCGTCGGCATCGGTAAGGACGTCGAGGGTGGTTTCGTCGTGGCCAACCTGGCCAAGATGCCTCACCTTTTGGTTGCTGGTGCAACCGGTGCCGGTAAGTCTTCCTTCGTAAACTCCATGATCGTCAGCATCCTGATGCGCTCCAAGCCGGCCGAGGTACGTCTCGTGCTCATCGACCCCAAGCGCGTCGAGCTGGCCGCCTACCAGGGTGTGCCGCACCTCATCACCCCAGTGGTCACCAACCCGAAGAAGGCGGCCGAAGTGCTGCAGTGGGTTGTGAAGGAGATGGACTCCCGCTACGACGACCTCGAGTCCTTCGGCTTCAAGCACATCGATGAGTTCAACCGAGCAATCGTTGCTGGCGAGATCAAGGTCCCCGAGAACTCCAAGCGAGTCCTCCAGCCGTACCCTTACCTTCTGGTTGTAGTGGACGAGCTCGCCGACCTCATGATGGTTGCCCCGCGCGACGTGGAAGATTCCATCGTCCGCATTACTCAGCTGGCTCGTGCCTCCGGAATCCACCTGGTGCTGGCAACTCAGCGCCCATCGGTGGACGTAGTTACCGGTCTGATCAAGGCCAACGTCCCTAGCCGCCTTGCGTTTAGTGTTTCCTCGGTCACCGACTCTCGAGTAATCCTCGACGGTCCGGGTGCCGAGAAGCTCATTGGTCAGGGTGACGCCCTGTTCAGCCCAATGGGCACTAGCAAGCCAATCCGTGTTCAGGGCTCCTGGATTGCCGAGAACGAGCTGCACCGCGTGGTTGAGCACGTCAAGGCTCAGATGCAGCCGGAGTACCGCAATGATGTTGCAGAGGCCCCAGCCAAGGCAGTGGTCGATGCCGACATCGGTGATGACTTAGAACTGCTGCTCCAGGCTGCCGAGCTCATTGTGAACTCGCAGTTTGGTTCCACCTCAATGCTTCAGCGCAAGCTACGCGTTGGCTTCGCCAAGGCCGGTCGCCTCATGGATCTGCTGGAGTCGCGCAACGTGGTTGGTCCTTCGGAGGGCGCTAAGGCTCGCGAGGTTCTGGTCAAGCCAGATGAACTCCCCGTCCTGATGGCGCAACTCCGTGGCGAGCCAGGTGCCAGCGCGAGCCCAGCCGTGGCTCAGGCCGCTGCCCAGATCGACTCCGCTCAAGCCGGCGCACTTACACCAGAGGTTGGTGCCATGGCTTCCGGCAGTTTTGAAGACTTCATCGCCCGTGGTGAGCCCGAAGACCCAGAGGATGCCTGGTTCCTCACGGGACGCCCAGAATGACGCAGCAGAACTCGCCTTACAACCTGCCAAACGCCATCACGGTAGCCCGAATCATGCTGGTTCCGCTATACATTTGGCTGTCCCTGCACTACGGCATCTCTGGCCCAATGGCCTGGTGGGCAATCCTCGTGTTCGTGGTTGCAATCGCCACCGATGGGGTTGACGGCGCCATCGCTCGACGTCGCGGTCTGATTACCAATCTGGGCAAGATTCTCGACCCAATCGCGGACAAGGCTTTGACCGGCGCAGGTTTCATTCTGATGGCCCACTTTGGTTTGGTATCCGGCTGGATCGTGGCCCTATTGTTGTTGCGCGAGTGGGGCATCACCGTCTGGCGTCTCACCATTGCCCGCAAGCGCGTAGTTGCGGCTAGTGGCGGTGGCAAGATCAAGACCATCCTGCAGGCCATCGTCATTCCACTGATGCTTTCTCCATTGGCGGCTAGTTTCAACTGGGTTGAACTGTCGGCTCAGGTTCTGTTCTGGATCACTGTGGCCGTGACCCTGATTACCGGAGTGCAGTATCTGGTGGCAGCCAGGAAGCAGAATGTCTAAGGCCGAACACGCACTAGCGCTTTTAGGTGCTGCCGGCATCAAGTTGGCAGTGGCCGAAAGCCTCACTGGCGGCCTATTAGCCAGCACCATCGTTGACGTGCCAGGTGCATCCAAGGTTTTTCTCGGCGGGGTAGTGGCCTATGCCACTGAAGCCAAGGGGGAGCTTCTCTGGGTTAGAACCGAGACTTTGAGTGACTACGGCGCGGTATCGGCAGAGACTGCAGCAGCTATGGCCAAAGGCGTGCGCAAGAACTTCGAGGCGGTAGCTTTTGGTCTGGACGCAACCAAACTTTGGACCTTAGCGACCACGGGTGTGGCCGGCCCGGATGAACAAGAGGGAAAGCCAGTGGGTCGGGTTTATGTCGCGCTGTGCACCGGCTCGGAAACAGTTACTCGCCAGATGACTTTTAGCGGCGACCGTGCCGCCATTCGCGAGGCGGCCGTGGAAGCGGCTCTTGACCTGGTCTTGGAACAATTTCCTGCGTAACGCGGTTTGTTTAGAGCAAGACTGTCTGGTTAGAATCACTGGACACTCTCAGAAAAATGTCAGGGTTCACCCCTAACATAGGTCGTAACCAAGAGGGATTGGCCAAAGAGTTTGTAGGAGAGGGAGGTGCGCAGATGCTTCTAGTTCGTCAAGAAATCGGTGATGTCCTGCGTGACGTACGCCAGCGCAAGGGTCACACCCTTCGTCAGGTCGCTTCCCGTGCCTCTGTTGCACTCGGCTACCTTTCCGAGGTTGAGCGCGGCCAGAAGGAAGCCTCATCCGAGATCCTCGCTTCGGTTGCCGAGGCCCTGGAGGTTCCAATCTCCACCATCATGCGTGAGGTAGCAGATCGTCTGGCAATGTCCGAGGGCGTATCGGTTGGTTCGGCAGTTACTGT
>JAGWUG010000149.1 GCA_028868555.1 Actinomycetales bacterium
GTTATCTACAAGGCGATGGGCTTCCCACCGCACATGTACACCGCGCTGTTCGCAATGGGCCGCCTGCCAGGCTGGATCGCCCACTGGCGCGAGATGATGACCGACCCGGCCACCAAGATTGGTCGCCCACAGCAGGTTTACATCGGTGAACCGCTGCGCAACATCTAGGTCGCCAAAGCTTTAGCTCAAGGAAAAGGCCCGTCCAATTGGACGGGCCTTTTCCTTGTTTGTGGTTCCGGTTACTCCGGCTCAACCAGCCAGAATACCGAGGTGTCGCCGTAATCCTTGCGTGACTCCATGCGGTAGCCCTCCGGCCAGGTCGGCTCATCGGTGCGCGAGGAGCGCTCAACCAGAACGGTGAACTCCTCGTGAAGCGCGGGCTTCAGGTACTGCAGAATGGTCTCGATTTCGTGGTTGGTGACGTCGTAAGGCGGGTCGATGAAGACCAGGTCAAACTCGGCCGACTCAAAGCCACCGGCGCTCTCACCGGCGTGGTGGGCGTAGGCCTTGGCATCCTGGGGAATAACGATGGCGTCAAACTCGGCACCCTGCTTGAGCAGGGACTTGCCCACCAGGTCAACGTTGGCGCGGCAAACGCCGGCAGCGCTCTTATTGCTGTCCACCAAAACCACCGATGCCGCCCCGCGGCTCAGGGCCTCTAGGCCGAGCGCTCCGGTTCCCGCGTAGAGGTCAAGCACGCGAGCGCCCGGGATTGCCTCCCAGTTCTCGAGGCGATTGAAGATGCTCTCGCGGATACGGTCCGCGGTTGGGCGAGTGCTTTTAGCCGGAGGAGTCAGGTGGATTGAACCGGCAAGCCCGGCGATGATTCTGGTCACGCCAAAAGGATAGGGCAAGATTGAACCATGCTGTTGCCGCTAACCCCGCTTGACCGCGTTTTGGGTGACCGCACGGCCAAGGCCTTTGGGCGCCACCTCGGTCTGAAGACCGTGGCAGACCTGCTCCAGCACTACCCGCGCCGGTACTACACCCGGGGTGAGCTGACCCCAATCTCGCAGATTCCGGTGGGCGAGGCGGTAACCGTTGTGGCCGCCATTGTGGACGCCAGAGAGCGTCGCATGAAAGGCAAGAGCGGCTCCATTCTGGAGGTTCGCATCACCGATGGCGACGGAATCGTCACCCTGACCTTCTTCAACCAGGCCTGGCGCCTGAAGGACCTAAAGCCCGGAGCTCGAGGTCTCTTCGCGGGCAAGATCAGCGCGTATCAGGGCAAGTTGCAGCTCACGCATCCCGAGTACGAGCTCTTCAGCGAGGAGCTCGACGACACTCAGGCCAAGGCCTGGGCCGAGCACCCCATTCCCATCTATCCGGCGGCCAGTTCGGTCACCACCTGGGCGCTGCAGCGGGCCATCGGTGTGATTCTGGACACCCTAGAACCAATCACCGATGAGCTGCCGCC
Organism: Actinomycetales bacterium; assembly: GCA_028868555.1. Classification (GTDB taxonomy): domain Bacteria; phylum Actinomycetota; class Actinomycetes; order Actinomycetales; family Microbacteriaceae; genus Rhodoluna. The sequence continues at coordinate 1,418 of JAGWUG010000149.1, forward strand.
CGAGATTGTGGCGGGGGAGAGCCTGCTTCCGCTGGAGCAAGCGTTGCGCCTGATTCACCAGCCGAACACTCACGATGACTACACCGCGGCGCGCGACACCCTGCGTGCGCACGAGGCCTTCCAGCTGCAGGCCATGTTGCTCAAACGCCGGGCAGAGAACGCGCACCTCCAGTCAACCGCCCGTGTGGGCAAGGCCAATGGTGCTCTGGCTGTTTTTGATGCTTCGCTGCCATTCACCCTCACCGATGGGCAGGCGCGGGTGGGCACCGAGATTGCCGAGGACCTGGCCAAGCCGCATCCGATGAACCGCCTTCTCCAGGGTGAGGTTGGTTCTGGAAAGACTCTGGTTGCGCTGCGAGCCATGCTCACGGTTGCCGACAGTGGGGGACAGTCCGCAGTGCTCGCGCCTACCGAGGTGCTCGCAAGTCAGCATTACTCCAGTTTTGAGAAGGCCCTTGGCCCCGAACTTTCGGCTCAACTTGGGTTGACGCTGCTCACCGGACAGATGTCGCAGGCGGATCGCAAGCGAGCCATGTTGCAGATTGTCTCGGGCAAGGCACAGCTGGTTGTCGGCACCCACGCCCTGATTGCCAACAAGGTGGAGTTCTTCGACCTCGGCCTGACCGTCATCGACGAGCAGCACCGGTTTGGAGTGGAGCAGCGGGAGGCGCTGCGCCTAAAGGGCAAGACCTCACCGCACGTTCTCACCATGACCGCCACACCAATCCCCCGCACCCTCGCGGTGACCGTATTTGGTGACCTAGACGTCTCGACACTCACCGAGCTACCGGGTGGCCGACAGGGAATCACCAGTCATGTGGTTCAGTTCGCAAAGCCGCAGTTGATTGCCCGCACCTGGACCCGCATCGCGGAGGAGTGTGCGGCCGGTAGGCAGGCGTTTGTGGTCTGTCCGCGCATCGACGAGGACGACCCAGCCGAGGAGCTCATCGAGGCCGGAGGCACGCTGTCCGAGGATGAGGACAGCATCGACGAACTGTTGGCGGCCAAGCCAAAGACCCCAATTGCTTCGGCTCTCGGAATGACCGATGCCCTGCGTCGCAACGCCGCCCTGGCAGGTCTGCGCATTGAGGTGCTCCACGGCCGCATGAGTTCGGAAGAGAAGAACTCCGTGATGGGCGAGTTCGCGGCCGGCAAGATTGACGTTCTCGTGAGCACGACAGTGATTGAGGTCGGCGTGAACGTGCCGAACGCCACCGTCATGGTTGTGCTCGATGCCGACCGCTTTGGCGTGGCGCAGTTACACCAGCTTCGCGGACGAGTTGGTCGCGGTTCACACCCTGGCCTATGCCTTCTCCTGACCAAAGCCGAGGACCTCACCCCAGCACTGGAGCGAGTTCAAGCAGTGGCGGCCACCACCGATGGCTTCGAACTCAGCCAGATCGACCTCGAACTTCGCCGCGAGGGTGATGTTTTGGGTGACCGCCAGAGCGGCGGCAAGTCTGGCCTTCGTCTGCTCCGAGTGGTCAAGGACGTTGACCTCATCCAGCGCATGAGATCCGTGGTTGAAGAACTCTTCGCAGTAGATCCAACCCTGGAGAAGCACAGTGCGTTGGCGGAGTGCCTCGCCCGCATCGATGCTGCGGCGGCCGAAAACCTGGCAAAGTGTTAGTTCATTTTGGTTTTGTGCTAGTGTCTCGAATGCTTGCAGATTTCAAGTTGGGGGATAAATTGAAACGATTTGCTGTTGTATTTGCG
>JAGWUG010000150.1 GCA_028868555.1 Actinomycetales bacterium
AGAATGCAACTCAACCGCCAAGCGGGCAATATCCAGCCAGTTCTTGGCTGCAATCTCTGGATTCTGGGCGGCAATCCCACCGATGACCCCGGCCAGAACGTCGCCGGTCCCGGCGCTGGCCAACCAAGGTGAGTTGGGCCCCACCAGAACGTGCTCACCATTGGCTGCCACGATGATGGTGGTGGACCCCTTGAGTAGAACCGTCTGACCCGTTAGTTCAGCGGCCTCGGCCGCTGCTTCAAAAGCAACCTCTGGTTGATCAAGTTGCTCTGGGTGACGGTACTTGCCAGGGTTTAGCCGATTCAGCAGGCGACATAGTTCGCCCTGGTGCGGGGTCAACAGCAGGTGTGAATCAGCGGCTAGTTGCGTCTCTCCAATGAGGTCGAGGGCACCCGCGTCAACCACAGCAACCGGGTATCGCTCCAGAGCGGCCCTGATATTTGCGTGCTGGGCATCGGTGCGGAAACCAACCCCAGAACCAAGAACCCAAGCCTGTGCTGGGCCCGAAGAAGCCAGATCCTCAGCCACTACAACTTCTGGGGCGGTAACCAACAAAAGATCTGCCACCCGACGCGGCCCCACGTAGCGAACGAAGCCAACTGCAGTCGCCTGCGCCCCGGCGATTCCGAGGAGCGCGGCACCTGGGTAGGCATCGCTGCCGGTCACAAAACCCACGGTTCCGCGCGAGTACTTGTCATCGGTGGGGGCGGGTGCCGGAAGCAACAACCCCAGCTCTCTGGCGTCCATGCTTCCAAGTTAGGCTATTGACGTGTCCAAGCTATTTACTCCCATCAAGATTCGTTCGGTTGAGTTTAGAAATCGCGCCTGGATTGCCCCCATGTGCATCTATTCCTGCGACAACCAGGATGGTGTGGTTGGCGCCTTCCATTTGGCGCACCACAGCAAGTTCGCAATGGGTGGTGCCGGCCTGATCATGGCCGAGGCAACCGGAGTCACTCCTGAGGGTCGCATCAGCCCTTGGTGTCCCGGCATCTGGAACGACGAGCAGACCGTGGCCTGGCGCAAGGTGACGGACCTAGTTCACACCTTGGGCGGAAAGATTGGCATCCAGTTGGCCCATGCCGGCCGAAAAGGCAGCACCAACCGCGGCTGGCCTGGCTATGCTCCCGGCTCAGTTTCGTTGGCTGACGGTGGCTGGCAGACCGTTTCCACTGGCACCGATGCCTTCCCCGGCTACGATGCCCCACGCGCGCTGGAAACCTCCGAGATCGACAAGCTGGTTCACGCCTGGGCACAGGCCGCAAAGCGCGCTGTGGCTGCAGGCTTTGACTGCGTTGAAGTTCACGCCGCCCACGGCTACCTGCTGCACCAGTTCATGTCTCCCCTAACCAACCAGCGCAGCGACATCTATGGCGGTTCTATTGAGAATCGTGCACGTTTCCTGCTCGAAGTGGTTGCCGAGGTTCGCAAGGCTGTTGGCCCCGACTATCCGGTGATTGTTCGCGTCAGCGCCACCGACTGGCACCCGGACGGCCTGCACCGCGAAGACACCGCTCAGATTTTGAAGTGGGCCAAGGAGGCTGGCGCCGACCTGTTCGACATCTCCACCGGCGGCCTAGTGGCTGGAGTTCACATTCCGGTTGCTCCCGGGTACCAGATTCCTTATGCCGAATACGTTGCCGAAAACAATGGTGACCCCGTTGGCGGCGTTGGCCTGATCACCACTGGCCGACAGGCCGAGGACATTCTGCTCACTCACCAGCTGGGCGTGGTTTCGGTTGGTCGTGCGGCGCTTCGCGACCCATTCTGGCCAGCGCGAGCTGCGGCCGAATTGGGTGAGGAACTTTCTTACTGGCCACCGCAGTACGCTCGCGGCTGGTTTCCAGCCGAGTAACTCCAACCGAGTAGCTAGCGGCGCGTAGCGTCCTGGACTTCGCCCACCAGCTCTTCGAGGATGTCCTCGAGGAAGATGATTCCAACATCAAGACCGTCGGCGTCTACTGCCGTAGCCAGGTGCTGACCGCCGCGGCGCATGAGTGCCAAAGCGTCTTCAAGTTCGGTGTGGGTTGCCAGGTTCATGAGCGTGCGTACTCGCTTGGCAGGGAATGGGCTGTGGTACTCGTCGTCATCTAGGTCGAGTACATCCTTGATGTGCAGGTATCCCTGCAACTCACCCTCGGCAAACAATGGGTAGCGACTGAAGCCGTGCTGGGCCACCGCCTTCTCCACCTGCTCCGGGGTGACCGGAGCCTGGAAGGAAACCAATCGGGCAAATGGAACAACGATGTCCTTCACCTGCTTTTCGGTGAACTCAAATGTGTTGCTGATTGCTCCTGAGGTATCGCTCAGAACCCCCTCACGAGTGGAGTGCTCCACGATGTCTTCCACCTGGTCGAGCGTGTAGGCGGTATGCGCCGAGTCTTTGGGAACAATGCCAAAGGCACGAATCAACAGGTTGGCCACGCCATTCATGGCCCAAACGATTGGTCGCAGCGCCATCGCCAGACCGTAAAGCGCCGGCACCAGAACGAGTGCGATCCGCTCCGGGATTGCAAAAGTGATCTGCTTAGGAATGAGTTCTCCCAGGATGACGTGCATCGATGCCACCACAACCAGGGCCACAATCAGTGCAATCACCTCGGCGGTGGTAGCGCCCACTCCGATGGCCTCCAGCGGCCCACCCACGAGGGTGTGGATGGAAGGTTCGGCAACCAGCAGGATTGCCAGCGAGAACACCGTGACACCGATCTGACTGGTTGCCAACATGATTGGAACGCGCTCCATGGCCTTGATGGTGATCTTGGCTGCACCGCTGCCGGCCTCCGCGCGCGGTTCAATCTGGGCGCGACGGGCCGAAATCAAAGCGAACTCCGCGGCCACGAAGAAGGCATTTCCCACCAGCATGAGCAGGAACCAGAGCATGCCGAGCCAAGCGTTAGCCATTGTTGACCTCCCCTGAAATGAGCGGATCCGGAGTGAATCGAACCCGGTCAACGCGGCGACCATCCATGCGCTCAACGTGCAGAACTCCGCCGTCGATGCGGTGCTCGTCTCCAGCCACGGGAATCTTGGCGAGGGCAGACATTAGGTATCCGCCAACCGTCTCGTAGGCGCCGTGCTCAGGAATCTTGACGGCAAGTTCACGCAGCTCGTCGGGGCGCATCATG
>JAGWUG010000151.1 GCA_028868555.1 Actinomycetales bacterium
GGCGGCTTGCGAACCGGCAATCTCACCCTCGGTGTGCATCATGCGAGTGAAGCCGGTTGGGGCAATTCCAAACGGCATCGCCGAGCGCTTGCCCAGCACCTCAATCGAGGTGTCGGCGTCGGCAACGTTGCGCAGAATCGAGGGATTCCACTCGATGTCTTCGAACGCCTGACGGGCGCGGGCCAGCGAGAGTTCCTGGTCGGCGGAGCCATCGGTGTAATCAAATGGCGCTGTTGGGGTGCGCTTCTTGGCAATGTCCCGCAGCTCATAAATGTTGTAAGCCTGGTTCAGGCGAGCCTGACGACCCACCTGAGGCTTCTTAAAGACCATCAGCTCCGCGAGGTCTTTAGGGTTTGGGAAGCGACGTTTGATGTTGCCCATGGTTTCTCCTTTAGCGCGAGATGAGCGGGTTGTTGAACAAGAAGGTGTGGGTGCCGGCGCCAAGCACGTGGCCGCGCTCCACCGATGCGGCGTTCACGATCAGTGCCGAGTTGGCGCTGCCGGCCAGGTCGAAGGTGGCCTCAACGCCGAATGGCACGGTGAGCTCGCCAACCAGGTTGCCGTCACGGATGGCCCACTCGAGAGCAATCTGACCGTAGCCGGTGTCGATGGCCGACTTGCAGGAGGTGAGGACCTCCTGAGGGCGAGGCGCGATGGTCACACTCTGGTAGCCCGGAGCGGTTGGCACGATGCCACCGACGTTTCGGTAGATCCAGTCAACAACGGCGCCGTAGGCGTAGTGGTTGAAGCTGATCATGCCCTCGCCGCTTCCTTCGGTTCCGCCTTCGAGGCCACCCTGGTTGATGTTGCCGTCCGGCAGAATGCCGTTCCAACGCTCCCAGATGGTGGTGGCTCCCTTGGTGATTGGGTAGAGCCAGGATGGCATCTCCTGACGCAGCAGCATGAGGAATGCCTCTTCCAGGTGGCCATTGCGGCTCATGGCGTCAAGGATGATTGGGGTGCCCAGGAAGCCGGTGGCGATTCGGCCATCGGTGGCGCGAACTCCCGCGGCCAGACCGTCGGCGATGCGCTGGCGCTCTGCCTCCGGTGCAATGTCGAACTCAAGCAGGGTGGCGGCACCGGTTGGGGTGGCAGCCGCGGCCTCGCCGAGGTTCTCCCAAATCAGGTCACGCAGCTGATCCGCGTAGGAGTTCAGGCGGGTGGATTCATCGGTGGAGCCAACCAGTGCCTCAACCTGAGCCATGATGCGAAGGCTCTGGTAGTGGTAGGCGTTGGACATGAACTGTCCGCTCACCTTGGCGGCCCAAGGCTGACCCTCAGGGGCGTCTGGGTCGAGCCAGTCACCAAGCTGCATGCGAGGGCCAATCAGAATGCCCTCGTGGTCTGCGGTGTTGTGAGCCACCCAGGTGCGCATGCTCTCCAGCTGGTCACGCAGAATCTGCTCGTCGCCAAAGCGCTGATACATGCTCCAAGGAATTACGGTGGCGGCATCGCTCCATCCGGCCTCGCCGTTGAGCGAGAAGAACGGGTGGTTCTCGTCCATGCTCGGGGTGAGCAGGTCTGGGATAACCATCGGCACCTTGCCGCCCAGCTTCTTCTGCTCAATCTCAAGGTCACGCAGCCAGGTGCGGAAGAACTCGTCGCCGTTCACCAGGGTGTGGGCAGCGTAGATAAAAGCCTGAGCGTCGCCGGTCCAGCCCAGGCGCTCGTCGCGCTGCGGGCAGTCGGTAGGAATCGAAACAAAGTTGTCGCGCAGGCTCCAGAAGGTGTTGCTCACCAGCTTGTTCAGAATCGGAAGGCTGGTCTCAATCGAACCGCGGGCCTCGATGTCGCTCGAGATCGCAATTCCGGTGACCTCGAGAATCTCAACCGAACCCTCGACAATCAGGTCGGCGTACTGGAAGCCGTGGAAGGTCTGCTTTGGCTCCAGCTCGAACTCGCCGTCCTTGGCAAAGATCCAGCTGTCGGTGGCGCGGGCAAAGCGCAGGGCCTTGGTGTGAATGTCACCGTTTGGCTCCAGCACCTCGGCGTGACGGGCGGTCAGCTTGCTGCCGGCGGTGGCCTTCACCTTGATCTTCAGCCAACCCGCAATGTTCTGGTCCAGGGTCACGCGAGTGTTGCCGGCGTGCTGGCTCAGGGTGGCAGGCCACTCGGCAATCACGCGCACCGGAGCCGAGTAGCGTGGCTCCAGGGTGGCCTTGTTCAGAGGGTGAACGGTAACCGACTTCCAATTCCCCGATGCATTGGCCGCGGTGTCAAAGCCAGGCTTGCACCAGGCCGGCTGCACAAAGTTGAAGTCAAAGTCGGTGCCGTCATAGATGGAGGCAAAGCGTGGTCCGCCCTGACCGGTCATCCAGTCCGGTCCGGTGACAACTCGCTGCTTGGTGCCATCGGTGAAGGTGACCTCTAGCTGACCGATGAACGCGGTCTGCTGACCGTAGTTTCCGGTCTGTGCGGTGAAGCCAAATTTTCCGCGGAACCAGCCGTCGGCCAGGAGAACACCCCAGGCGTTGGCGCCAGGCTGCAGCAGCGCGGTCACATCGTGGGCAACCACCAGAAGGCGCTCGTGGTAAGGCGTCCATCCAGGGGCCAGAACCTCGTCGCCCACGCGCTGGCCGTTGATCATCAGGTCAAAAGTTCCGTGCGCGGTCGCGTACAGTCGGGCGCTCGCCACCGGCTTGTCCAGGCTGAACTCGGTGCGCAGCAGAGCCGGGGTATCGGTCGGCTTGGAGACGTCACCAATGGCCTGAGCGGCAAACAGGTCCAGGCCGCCCAGCAGGCCAACCTCGTGACGAATCACGTTTGACCAGGCGCTCCAACCAGCAGCAGTCTGAATGCGCACGCGGTAGTAGCGCACCTCGCGGCTCACCATCACGCCGCCCGGCGCCTCAACAAACTGGCTGGCGGCACCCGCCACATGCTTACTTCCCTGCACCCATGCAAAGGCAGCGTCGCTCGAAGATTCAATCTGGGCGGCCAGCTGGCTGCTGCCGGCAGGGGCATCGGTGACTTTCCAACTGAGCAGGGGAGCGCGGCCCGGGAGACCTATGAGGTCGGCTGGGAATTCGCTGACTAGAACAACTTTGGTCATGAGTGCTTCCTGCTTTTATTTGGTGTTGGCTGGCTGGTAGGTGAGTGGCTTGAAGATCTGAT
>JAGWUG010000152.1 GCA_028868555.1 Actinomycetales bacterium
CTCGGATACCGGCCCGGTGGGGCTCACGTGGTCGTGCTGAATGAAGAGTGCCTTCACTTGAATTCCTCCGTGGTGGCTAGAAATGTAACGGTTTGATTTCGTAAACAGCGTTGCCTAATCTCAGATTAGTAGTATCGGATAGACAATCGTTAGTGTCCAAATAATCTCGATTTCGAGATTGTCGGAGTTCTATTTCATGCGTGAAAAGCGCAGAGGAGTTTGCAATGGAGCAAGACCTCGTCGGTCTCAAGACCCGACTTCAGAGTCGCGGCATCGATGTTCTTCGCCTGATCTATCCAGACGTTCTGGGTATCCCACGCTCCAAGGACCTGCTGGTATCGCAGCTTGAGCACGGAGCTCACAACGGCCCGGCCTTCTGCCAGGGAGTTTGGGTTACCACCACCCGCGGCGGCGTTCTTGACGCCAACAATATCGCCTCCGATGGCCTCCAGGACTTGGTCTCCAAGCTGGACGCCTCCACGGTTCGTGACATCCCTTGGGAGCCGGGAGTGGCCTACGCCATCGCCGATGCTTTCAACCCGGACAAGACCGACAACCTGATGTCGCCACGCACCGTCCTGCGCAACATCATCGCCAAGTACGCGGCCCTGGGCCTGGTTCCAGTGGTTGGCCCTGAGCTCGAGTTCTACATCGCCGACCGCACCGCCGATGGCGGCTATAAGCGCTCCATCGAGAAGACCGGTCGCGTCTACATGACCGGAGCCGTAGTAGACCCAGAGGGAATCTTCCTCGACCTGCTGCGTCAGCTCGACCGCCTGGGCATCGGTGTATTTGCCGGTAACCACGAGTTCAGCCCGAGTCAGTACGAGATCAACCTTTGGCACTCCGAGGCCCTGGATGCGGCCGACCGCACCTTCATGTTCAAGACCGGCATCAAGGACGTAATCACCCGCAAGGGCAAGGTTGCCACCTTCCTTGGCAAGCCTTGGACCGACGAGGGCGGCAGCGGATTCCACCTCCACTTCTCGGTCACCAACCGCGACGACATCAACCAGATGCACGACGGCAACGGCAACCTCAGTGAGGTTGCCAAGCACATGATCGCCGGCATCACCCACCACGCCAAGGCGCTCACCGCGTTCTGCAACCCAACCGTCAACGCCTTCAAGCGTCTGGGCCCAGACACTCTGGCTCCGTTCCGCGCGAACTGGGGTTACGACAACCGTTCCTGCATGGTTCGCATTCCGCCAGAGCGCGGTCAGGGAACTCGCCTCGAGGTTCGCGTGGGCGACGGTGCCGCCAACCCTTACCTGTTGATCGCGGCAGTTCTGGCGGCGGGTCTCGACGGCATCCAGCGCAAGCTGGTCTGCCCAGAGCCAGCCGAGGGTATGGCCTATGACAACGAGGCTGCGGAGATTCTTCCGCTTACCTTCACCGATGCTCTGGACGCACTCGAGGCGGACACCGCCCTCAGCGGAGTGATGTCGCAGGAGCTCATCAACGTGTTCACCGTGCTCAAGCGCGACGAGATCGCCCGCTACGAGGCCGAGGTCGCGGATCCAACCACTCGCGAGGTCACCAACTGGGAGTGGCAGGAGTACATGGAGGACTACTAGGCCTCCAGCCCCCAATAAAAGCAAAAGCGAAACCCCCGGAGCGAGTGCTCCGGGGGTTTCGCTTTATTGAAAAGTTCGAGTCTCTAGACGGTTGGGTTGCTTCGGTCGGCAACTAGGGTGCCACCGTTGAAGGTGGTTCCGACTTCGCGCCAGTAACCGCCGAGAATCTTCTCAACCGGCAGGATGCTGGCTAACTCGTCCCACTGGGAGTCGTGCAGCTCGAGCTCGGCGTCTCCACCCCAGGCCTGACCGAGGGTGGTGTCAACGCCGCCCATGGTGATCAGCTGGTCGAGTGAGTTGCCAGCGCCAGGCGTGATGGATGGCATCCAGCGGGAGTGCAGCATCTTGTGGCCGTTTACAAAACCGTTGGAGTCAACTGGCTCGCGCAGGGTGACAACTGCGCTGGCTAGGCGGTGGTCGTAGGCGGAGAGGGTTGCGCCAAGCTTGGCTCCCTCACCGATGACCGGAGTTGCCTTGCCGTAGTTGAAGACGCGGGTGACGTGGGCCGAGCCCAGCTTCTTTGGGTAGCCCTGGAACCAACCGCGGGCAATGGCGAAGTCCTTGGTAACCCAGATGGCAACGCAGCGGCTGTAGGTGACGCCCTCGTACTTGCAGCGAACCACAACAAAGGCCTCTAGGTACTGGGAGCGGATCGGGTCGAGCAACTCGGCTTTGTCGCTCGAGCAGCTCTGCCAGTCGGCCCAGATGAAGGCAACCGCCCCAGGGTGCTCGTCTGCCAGCTCCAGCTCTGGCGGCAGGATGGCGCGCACGTTGGCTGGATCGGTTAGGTACTCCACGGTCAGCAGGGTGCCGGAGTAGTACCAGGGCATCGGTGGGATGATTGCGCTCTTGCCGCTAGGGGTCTTTGGCGCCATGAAACCTTTGAGTTCGCTCATTCTTCTAACTTACCTAAGTCATTTGTGTCCGAACAATAGCCATCACTGGACCCTTGTAACGATTCCATTACAACGGCGTAAAAAGTGGCCAATTTATTGCTCGCGGGTTTGCGGATGAGCCAATCTAAGAAATAAGTCGTTTGGATATGAACGATTATTTGCACTGGCACCACCCCAAATCACTCAATGAGGAGAATCAGATGTCTGATGCCACCCAGTCGGATACCTCGCTTGCCAAGGGCAAGCTTGGCGTTCTGGGAATTGTATTTTTCGTAGTCGCCGCAGCCGCTCCGCTGGTGGGCATGACCGGCGCCGTTCCGGTGGCCATGCTCGCCGGTAACCTGGCCGGAACCCCTGGAGCCTACCTGGCCGTTGGTCTCACCCTGCTGGTCTTCAGCGTGGGCTTCAGCACCATGAGCAACAAGGTCACCAACGCGGGTGCTTTCTTTGCATACGTTGGTAAGGCCTTCGGCAAGCACGCCGGTGTGGCCTCCGCCTTCATCTCCATCGTCGGCTACGTCACCATCCAGCTAGCCATCTACGGCTTCTTTGGTGGCCTGGCAGCCGGTCAGTTCGCCGCGGAACTAGGCATCAACCTGCCGTGGTACGTCTGGACCCTGATCGCCTG
>JAGWUG010000153.1 GCA_028868555.1 Actinomycetales bacterium
CTCGGATGCTTGGCCGGCGGGCCATCAGTTAGCGGCTTTAAACTAGACCAGTGAAGTACAACGCCCGCGGCCTCCTGTTTGATAACGATGGCGTATTGGTGGACTCGCACCAAGCGGCAGCGGTGGCCTGGCAGAAGTGGGCCGAAAAGTACGCCCCGGGATGGGACTGGGATCAGCCAGAGAACGCCGGTGTCCGCGCCGAAGACAAGGTACGGGCCATGTTGCCGCCCGAGCTCTTCACCGAGGCCAACGACTATATCAACGAACTTGAACAGGCCAGCGCCGTTGAGACCGTGGCGCTCGCCGGAGCAGTTGAACTGACCACATCGCTTAAGCCGGGAACCTGGACCGTCTGTACTAGTGCCAACGTCAACCTGGGTCGAGCTCGACTCGAGGCCGCCGGCATTCCGGTTCCGGCCGAGCTGGTTACCGGTGACGACGTCAAGCGCGGCAAGCCTTTCCCAGATCCATACCTTCTGGGTGCCGAGAAACTTGGCTTCGACCCCGCCGACTGTGTTGTCTTCGAGGATGCAATCGCTGGTTGTGAGGCAGCAATCGAGGCTGGCGTCGGACTGGTCGTCGGTGTTTCGCAGAAGGCACTCGCCAGCGCGGCCGACATCGTGGTTCGTGACCTTTCGGGAATCACTTTTGACGGCGAAGAGTTAGTAATTCCAGACAAGAACCGTTTGCGCTAGTCGCATCGGTGCGTTTCAGTAAATACAAGGAGCAAATCATGGCCGAAGTTACCTATTACGGAGCCGACTGGTGTGTTGACTGCCGCCGCAGCAAGGCGCAGATGATTGAGCTTGGCGTTGCCTTCGAGGAGAAGAACGTTGAGCAGGTGGCGGAGTTCGCCAAGGAAGCCGAGTCCATCTCTGGCCGCAAGAACATTCCGGTGATTGTTTTCGCCGACGGCGAGTTCCTGGTTGAGCCTTCCAACCCTGATTTGGAATCAGCTCTAGCCAAGCGCAACCTAATCGGCTAGGCTATTAAAGTTACGTTTCGGTAACAACAAGTCGTTTGCAGCACTTCCACTAACGCACGATCACCTCCCAAAAGCGGTGGTGAGTCTTATGAAGTGCCAGTCTTATCCTCTATGCAGCCCATCTGGGGCTGGCTTTTTGTGGGTCTAGCGCAGTTCGACTTTTTATGAACAGTGCGCCGGGTGCTACTCCCATGCGGCCCACAAAAATTGAAGAGGAAATTAACATGCCTAAATTTGGCAATGGTTCGTCACGTCCAGAAGGACGTAAACCCCGTCACGGCAAGACCGGTGCACCTCAGGGTCACGGTCACGCATCCGAGCCGCGCTTCAAGGCGCGCGAGGACGGCCGCGGCGGCCGATCTGAAAAGCGTCAGGCCTTCTTTGAGGCCAAGCAGGACGCCCCACGCGAAGACCGCGGCGCTCGTCCAGAGCGTGGCGACGACCGCGGTGGCCGCGCCCCGTTCAACCGCGATGACCGCGGCAGCCGCCCAGGCTTCAACCGCGACGACCGTGGTTCGCGCCCAGCTTTCAACCGTGACCGCGATGACCGCGGCGCACGTCCACAGGGTGGCGACGACCGTCGCCGTGACTGGGCTCCTCGCGATGACCGTGGTGGCCGTCCAGGCTTTAACCGTGACGACCGTGGAGGCCGTCCTGGCTTCAACCGCGACCGCGATGACCGCCCGGCTTTCAACCGCGACCGCGACGACCGTCCACGTTTCAACCGTGACGACCGTCCAGAGCGTCCACGCTTTGACCGCGACGACCGCGGAGCTGGCCGTCCAGACCGCGCCGACCGCGTAGAGCGTGACCGCAGCCGCGACCGCAGCTTTGAGGACCGCCGCGCCACCACCCCAAACAAGAAGGCATTCGCCGAGGACGTAGTTCTCGAGCGTCTGGCATCGGTTGACGCCGAGGCCGTTGAGCTTGCCGGTTCGTTTGAGGAGATGGGTCTGCACCCTAAGCTCGTTGAGGCTCTTGCCCGCATGGGTGCCGAGACTCCATTCCCTATCCAGGCTGCAACCATTCCGGCTGCAAACGAGGGTAAGGACGTACTTGGCCGCGGTAAGACCGGTTCGGGTAAGACCGTTTCGTTCTGTGTTCCAGTAATCACCAAGCTCGTTGCCGGCGGCTCGCAGCCACGCAAGCCAAACAAGCCACGCGCTCTGATTCTGGCCCCAACCCGCGAGCTTGCAGACCAGATTGACCGCACCGCTAGCCAGCTGGCTCGCGCTGTTGGTTTCTACACCTTTACTGTCTACGGTGGCGTGCCTCAGCGTCGTCAGGAAGTTGCCCTCAGCCGAGGCGTAGACATCCTGGTGGCAACCCCGGGCCGTCTGGAAGACCTCATGGCTCAGCGCATCGTTGACCTCTCTGAGGTTGAGACCATCGTTATTGACGAAGCCGACCACATGTGCGACCTTGGCTTCATCGAGGGTGTTCGCCGCATCATGGCAGCCACCGGTGACAGCCAGAAGCTGCTCTTCAGTGCAACCCTCGACCGCGAGGTTGACGCACTGGTCAAGCAGTTCATGCCTTCGCCATTCGTCTACGAGGTTCCAAACGAGGACCAGGACACTTCCAACATCATCCACCGCGTTCTGATCATGCGTGACGAGGACCGTTCGCCGGTTCTGCTGCGTCTGGTTCAGGGTGAGGGCAAGAGCCTGATCTTCTGCCGCACCAAGGCAACCGCAGAGAGCCTCAGCGAGAGCCTGACCGAGGCTGGAGTTCCGGCAGCACGTCTGCACGGCGACCTCAACCAGAGTCAGCGAAACCGCAACCTCGAGCGCTTCACCCGCGGCAACTGCCGCGTACTGGTGGCCACCGACGTTGCCGCTCGCGGTATCCACGTTGATGACGTTGCCCTGGTTGTCCAGGTTGACCCACCACTTGAGTACAAGACCTACCTGCACCGCTCCGGTCGTACCGGCCGCGCCGGCAAGGAGGGAACCGTGGTTACCATGATCCCTCGCCAGCGTCGTCGTCGCATGGAAGACCTGCTGAACCGCGCTGAGCGTGACGGTATCTTCACCGATGTTTGGCCAGACCACGAGCTGCTTGAGCAGCTTGCCGGCCCAATCGCCCCACCTCCTGCTGTTG
>JAGWUG010000154.1 GCA_028868555.1 Actinomycetales bacterium
ATCGCCTTTACCGGTAGCGTTCCAACCGCCAAGACCATCGCTCGCGCCGCGGCCGAGAACCTCACCCCAATCTCCTTCGAACTTGGCGGCAAGAGCCCGCTGGTGATCTTCGAAGACTCCGACCTAGAGCTGGCAGCCGAGCTGGCAGTTGAGCAGTACGACAACGCCGGTCAGGTCTGCCTCTCCGGAACCCGCATCCTGGTCCACGAGTCGATCGTGGATGCCTTCTCCGCCAAGTTCGCCGAGCGCGCCGCCAAGATCGTTCAGGGCGACCCTCGCGACGAGGCAACCCAGATCGGCCCACAGATTCACCAGGTTCACTTCGACCGCGTCAAGGGGTTCGTGGACCGAGCCAAGGAAGAAGGCGCCAACATCATCATCGGTGGCGAGCCAAACACCGAGCTGGGTGGCCTCTACTTCAAGCCGACCCTGGTGCTGGAGCCAGCCGCGGGAAGCGAGATTGTGACCAAGGAGATCTTTGGTCCGGTACTCAACCTGCAAACCTTCAAGACCGAGGCCGAGGCAGTTCAGATGGCCAACGACACCGAATACGGTCTGGCTGCCGTGGTGGTCACCGGAAACCGCGAGCGCGCCGAGCGCGTCACCGCAGAACTGGTGGCCGGAACCATCTGGGTCAACTGCTTCTTCGTGCGTGACCTGCGAGCACCATTCGGTGGCTCCAAGAAGAGCGGCATTGGCCGAGAGGGTGGCGTCTGGTCATTCGACTTCTACGCAGATGTAAAGAACACCGTGTTTTCTCCAAACGGATGGAAGGAATAACAAATGGGTGAGGTAGTAGGTGCAGCGCTTCTAGCGCACGTCCCAACCATCATGCTCCCCGAGGCGGTTCGCAAGGACCTCAACGATGGCAAGGAAATCAGTCTGGTTCCGGGTCTGAAGAAGCTCCGCAAGGACATCTTCGAGACTCTGGACTACGACACCGTTGTGGTGCTGGACAGCCACTGGGCAACCACCGTTGAGTTTGTCATTACCTCCGCAGCGGAGCGCAGTGGACTCTTCACCTCTGAGGAACTTCCTCGTGGCATGAGCCAGATTCCATACGCCATCAAGGGCGACCCTGAGTTGGCCAACTCGTTGAGCAAGTACGACGAGAAGAACGGCACCTGGGTTACCCCGATTGCCGACCCTCACCTGCCAATCTTCTACGCCACCGTAAACCTGTGGCACTACCTGGGCCGCGGTCTAGATGAGAAGCGTTGGATCAGCATGTCGGTCTGCCAGACCGGAACCCCGGAGGACTTCATCCGCGCCGGCCGCGCACTCGGCGAGGCCATCCGCGACAGCGACCGCAAGGTTATTCTGATTGCCTCCGGTGCGCTCAGCCACACCTTCCACAAGCTGCGTGACCTGCGCAAGCACGAGGCCAGCGACCCAATCCACATCAACCCGCCAGAAGCCTACGAGTACGACAAGAAGGTCATGGAGTGGTTCAAGAAGGGCGACCACAAGGCCGTTCTGGATGACTTCGACAACTTCCGCAAGTACAAGCCAGAGGCCGGCTTCTTCCACTACCTGGCAATGGTTGGCGCCATCGGTGAAGAGGCCTGGACCTCAAAGGGCGAGATGTACTCGGAGTACGAGAACTCGGTTGGCACCGGTCAGGTGCACTTCTGGTTCCCTGCCCCTGAGGGCGGCTTCCCACTACCTAAGGACCTGGTGCTTTCCCGTGACTGAACTACGACGCATTCTGCTTGACGGCTACCCAGTGCAGGTTGTCCGCGACGGCGAAGAACTGGTTGCCCCGGACGGCCGCCGCATCGCCATCGAGGACGCAGTGCACTTGGCGCCATCGGAGCCAACCAAGATCATTGCCGTTCACCTGAACTACGACAGCCGCACCAAGGAGTTCATGACCAAGCTCCCGCCGGCCCCAACCTACTTCACCAAGCCAATCACCGCGCTCAACACCCACAAGGGTGCCGTTGTGCGCCCAGAGGGTTGCAAGTGGCTGAACTACGAGGGTGAGATCGTCATCATCATCGGCAAGACCTGCCGCAACATCAGCCCAGAGGAGGCCGGCGAGTACATCGCGGGCTACTCGGTGGGCAATGACTATGGTCTGCATGACTTCCGTGACACCGATGCCGGTTCCATGCTGCGTGTAAAGGGTTCGGACACCCTGGCGCCGGTTGGTCCAGGTATGGTCACCGACTGGGACTTCCGCAACAAGCGGATCCAAACCATCGTGAACGGCAAGGTTGTGCAGGACGACAACACCGCCAACATGGAGTGGGATATGCACTACCTGGTGGCGGACATCGCCCGCACCATCACCCTGGTTCCAGGCGACATGCTCTTCTCGGGAACTCCAGCGTTCAGCCGCCCGGTTCAGCCTGGCGATGTGGTTGAGGTTGAAGTTGAGGGCCTAGGCCGCCTCACCAACCACATTGTGGTTGGCCCAACCCCAATCCGCACCGATGTTGGCGCGCAGCCAACCGAGTCCGAAGAAGTTATTTCCACCGCCATGGGTGGCGACTGGGAGTTCCGCGGCATTCGCACCCCGAGCAAAGACCTTTACCCAAGCACAGTTGAGGAGAAGTAAATGACCATCAAGATCGATGTGGACATGACCAAGTGCCAGCACTACGGTCAGTGCGTATTTGAGGCGCCAAACATTTTCCGCCTCAACAGCGACGACAAGCTGGAGTACACCGCCGAGGCGGACGACAGCGAGCTGGCCAATGTTGAGGCAGCTATCGATGTCTGCCCAATGCAGGCAATCTTCATCGTCGACTAAGAACCACTCGACGAACTAACTTAGGCAGACGGCTGTGACCAAACCGGTAGTTATCGTAGGAGCCTCAATGGCTGGCCTACGCGTGGCTGAAGCCCTGCGCCGGTTTGGTTACACCGGGCCAATCACCGCCATCGGTGACGAACCCCACGCGCCTTACAACCGCCCGCCGCTTTCCAAAGAGGTGCTGGCCGGTGACGAGGTCAGTCACGCCACGGTAGCCTTCCCACAGCGCGCGGCCACCGCCGACGTTGGCTGGGTCTTGGGGTCCCCAGTTGTGAGTTCGGATCTGGAACACCAGACCGTGACCACCGCCGATGGCTCG
>JAGWUG010000155.1 GCA_028868555.1 Actinomycetales bacterium
GGAACTTCCCTTACTGGCAAGTAATTCGTTTTGCCGCCCCAACCCTGGCCGCCGGTAACGGTGGCCTGCTCAAGCACGCTAGCAACGTGACCGGTGGTGCACTTGCCATCGCCGATGCCGTTGAGCGTGCCGGTTTCCCGAAGGGCCTGTTCACCACCCTCGTGCTTGACCGCCACAGCGTGGTCAACGAACTAATCGCCGACAACCGCGTTGCCGCAGTTACCCTCACCGGTAGCGAGGGCGCGGGAGCATCGGTGGCAGAGGCCGCTGGCCGCGCCTTGAAGAAGACCGTGCTGGAGCTTGGTGGCTCCGACCCGTTTGTGATTCTGGAAGACGCCGATGTTGCCGCCATCACTCCGCTTGCAGTTCGGGCCCGCTTTGTGAACACCGGACAGAGCTGCCTCTGCGCCAAGCGCTTTATGGTTGACGCCAAGGTTCACGACGACTTCGAGGCACGCCTCGGTGCCGCTGTTGCCGCCCTCAAGATTGGCGACCCGCTGGACCCAAGTACTCAGATCGGCCCGCTGGCCAAGCCTTCCTTCGTGGACGACATTGACCGTCAGGTTCGCGACTCGATCGCCATGGGTGCTCGCGTGGTAACCGGTGGCTACCGCATCGAGAGTGAGGGCAACTACTACGCCCCAACCGTGCTGGCAGATGTAACTCCGGACATGCCGGTCTTCAACCAGGAGACCTTCGGTCCGGTGCTCGCTCTTGTGAAGGCGGCCAACACCGATGAGGCGCTCGAGCTTGCCAACACCACTCAGTACGGCTTGGCAGCATCGGTGTGGACTTCAAACATGGAACTTGGTATTGAGCTGGGCCGCCGCATTGAGTCCGGCGCCCTGTTTGTGAACACCGTGGTTGCAAGCGACCCACGCCTGCCTTTCGGTGGAGTGAAGCTTTCAGGCTACGGCCGCGAGCTCTCGGTTGAGGGCATGCGCGAGTTCACCAACGCCCGCACCGTGGTTGCAAACCAGATGCCGCGCTCCTAAGCGCCACATCGCTTTCACTTAGCAACCTAAAATAAGTCTCGATGACTGACCTCAGACGCATCGACGTCAACCTGATTCTGGTCTTGGATGCAATCCTGGCCGAGATGAACTTGACGCGCGCTGGCGAGGCCGTTGGAATGTCCCAGCCGGCGGTGAGTGGAGCACTCGCCCGTCTGCGCCAGCAGTTTGATGATCCACTGCTGATTCGCAAGGGCCGCCAGTTTGAGTTGACCCCGCTGGCCGAGAGTCTTCGACCATTGGTTGCCGAGGCAATGCTCGAGATCAAGCGCACCTACGAGCTGCTGCCATCGTTCGATCCAGCCACCAGCACCCGAACCTTCCACATCGGTGCCACCGACTATCTGCTCTCGCAGATCACAGGTCCGCTGCTTCAGGTTCTGGAAAAAGAAGCCCCACATGTCAACATCGAGTTCGGCACCCTGGGCTTTGACCAGCTGGTGAACGTAATCGACCTGCTGCGTCGCGACGTCACTATCGCCAGCGCCGCGATCGGCATTCCGGGCAAGAAGCAGTCGCTGTTCATTGAGTCTTTCGTCTGCATCGCTGACAAGAACAACCCAGCTGTGGTTGATGGCAAGCTCTCGCTCGAGCAGTTGGCCGAACTCGGTCACGTGCGCATGACCTTCGGCGACAACCAGACTCACCACATCGATGAGATGTACACCGAATACGGCATCTCGCCGCACTACTCAATCTCGGTTCGAGGCGTGCTCATGATTCCGCACATGGTGGCAGGAACCAACCTGGTTGGTTGGGTACAGGAGCGCCTGGCCGCGCAGATGGTTGAGCCACTGGGACTGCAGATTGTTGAGACTCCGGTGAAGTCACCAAACCTCACCGAGGCAGTGCACTGGCACCCATCGAAGTCTTCCGACCCCGCCATTCCTTGGCTGGTCAGCATGCTGCGTCGCGCCACCGAGCTGCTCGAGTTCGGCGACGAGCCGAGTTCTTAGGCCAGCTCCGCCAGCCAGCAACCTTACTGCGGGTTGATTCCAAACGCAGTGGCCAGCTTGTCGATCTTCTGAGCGCGACCCAAACGAGGTAGGTCGGAACCATCGCGGATAACGCGACCGCGAGCCTCGAAGTCGGCCATGAACTCGCGCGCCCAAATCACATCGGAGTTGGTTGGGCAGATGGTGTCGTTGATGACCACACACTGGTCGATGGCGAGCGCCAGCTTTCCGGTGAGACCCAGAACAACCGAATGCTCCGACTGCTCGCGAAGAATAGGGTGGCTGGCACCAACGGTTGGGCCGTCGATTGGACCTGGCAGGTTGCCAACGCGGCTGGCGGTCACCAGGCGGGAGCGCGGATAAGCCATGGCCATGTTGTCTGCAGCGGTTCCGGTGTCGCGACGGTAGTCGCCAGAACCGAAAGCCAGGCGGAAAGCGCCTCGAGCGCAGGCAATGTAGCGGGCGTCTTCGATTCCTAGGGCCGACTCAACCAGGGCGATGATTGGCTTGGACTGTCCCATGCCAAAGTAGGTGTCCTCAACGTGCGACGGAGCCTCGGTCTTTGCCAGCATGATGCCCTGAAGGGATTCGATCTTGCGCAGGCGCTCGATGTCGTGAGCCCAGAAGTCGCTGTTGCGGTCGTTGATGCGAACCCATGCCTTGTTTCCAGCCTCTAGCCACTGGGCTACTTGCTCGCGGGCCTCGTCCTTGTTGCTCGGGTCAACCGCATCCTCAATGTCCAGGATGATCTGGTCTGCACGCGATGCGCGGGACTGGTCGAAAAGTTCTGGGCGGGCGCCATTTACCAGCAGCCAGGAACGGGCCAGGTCGGCCGGTACCTCTGGGCGGTGAGTGTTAGACATCGGTGTCTCCTTGCGGTGATTGGCCAGACACGGCAATGCCGCGGGCCAAACTAATACCTTCCAAACTAACAGCGCCTGCGGGTTGGCGGGTATCACGTTGACTAATGCCAGCATCCCAAATCGCTAAAGTTTCCACAAGGTTCACATTGTGCAACCTTGCACTTTGTGCAACAATGACCTACAGTGGTCTCATGACCCACGAAGACTTCACTCCGGACAAGCACCAAGCCCTCAAGCTGGAGAACAA
>JAGWUG010000156.1 GCA_028868555.1 Actinomycetales bacterium
AGACCGCCAAATGGCAGAAGCCCTGCACCAGCTGGTTTCAGAAAAAGCACCGATGCTTCTTCCGCGCACCTTCTACGGCATGCCCGCCTACTACCTGGGTGACAAAAATGTTCTCTTCTTTCAGAGCGGCATCAAGTTCAAGACTCGCTACTGCACCCTAGGGTTTAGTCAGGCCGCCGTCCTAGACGAGGAGCAGATGTGGCCCACCTCATTTGCCATCACCGAGTGGACTCCGGCAGTGGCTGCACGCATCGGTGAACTCTTACTGAAGGCCACCTCTACGAAGTAGATCAAAGATTTCCCCAGTCTGCTTCGCACCCTTCTGAGCATCGGAGAAATGCAGGAGCGGGGCCTGGTTTCCCAAGCCCCGCTCCTTTATTTACTACTTGTTGACGGTGCTGTCCAACTGGACAACGCGGCCGTGCAGTGGCTGAACCGGACGGTTGTTGCCCGAGTATGCCTCCAGGAAGGTTGCAATCTGTGCGTCGCTCATCTCAATCGGAGTGGTCATAACGTTCCACTTCACACCCTCGGCACAGCCAGGAGTGGTGAGGCTTCCGTTGTAGCGGAGGGTGATTGGGTTGCTTGGCAGGAGCTTAGCCCAGTCGAGCTCAACCTTGGTGTCCTCAGCATTGGCGGTAGCGGTCAGCATCTTCTCGATGAACGGCTGCCAGTCTTCGTTGGCCTTGCCTCGCTTGATGAACACACCAACCACAGCCAGGCTGCCATCAGTTGCCTTGTTCACGAAGTGAACCTCAACCGGATAGTGCAGGCCGTTTACTTCGTGCTCGCTAGGTGCGTGGAAGTGAACCTGCAGGAACGAGTAAGCCTTATTGTCGATGGTCACTGTGCTGGTGTTGGTGCCCAGTGGCTCAGCCTCAACGGTGTGACCGTTGTTGAAGATGCCTGCCTCGCCAGCCACGTAGCCGAAACCGAGGTTGGTGAGTGGGCGCTTCACGCTTGAAGTCAGGTTGATTGGCGACTGTGCCGAGCCATCGGCACACTTTGCGTATGAGGCGTCGATTGAGGCCCAGTGCGACGGTCCAGTTGGACCAGTGTAGGACCAACCAGCTGCGGCGCTTGCAGCGGTAGTCGCGCCTGCAATAGCGAGCAGTACACCTGCAGCAATTCCAAAGCGCGCGTATGTGGATTTCTTTGTCATTTTTCCCCTCCGGAAAGCGGGCACTTGCCCTAAACCAGAGGTTACCCCTCACAAATTAAGGCGAATATCCTGACAGTAGAAATCCCCTGAAAAGAAATTTTTGCGGTCGATGCTAGCGAAGTCCTAGTTTGCCCGGAGCGCAATCAGGTACTGCCCGCCACCCTCTTTGATCTCAACCGAGAAGTTGCCGTCGGGAGCGAGGCGGGAGAGACGGTCGAGAAGCCACTCCTCCACAGCAACCGCGTCGGCTTTGCCCGGGCAGCGGCCAACAACTTCGCGGCCACCCTTGCGCTGCAGACGCTCCACGGTCTCAATGATTGGAGCAGGTTCGGCGATAAACAGGCCTTCGCCCCAAGGAACCACAGGCGCCTTCTTGCCCTTCATGGTGTTGCACTGGCGATGCGCCAAGCGCTCGATAGCACCCGCGTTTGACTTCTTGCCGCGGTCTGCCCCGAAGGAGTCAACGCTTGGACCAAGATCGGAATTCACCGATGCGTCCGGGTCCACCGGCAGGTCGCAAATCCAACAGCGCCAACCGTCTTTGGCTCCAACAACATTCAAATCGCTCATACGTTAAGGCTATGGCACCGAGGCGAGTTAGTTAGGCGGCCTAGCGTCTGCGCCCAGAGAGCCAGAGGCCAACGATGGTTCGGCGCACCACCAACTGATAGGTGGCAACTGAAAGTGCGAGCGCACCTGCTACCACTCCCCCCAGGTATGCCCAGACCGGCAGGTGCAACTTAGCTAAAAGGGCGGAGAACCCAATCACCGGAATCACGTGCCACAGGTAAACCCAGTAGCTGGAGTCGTCGAGGTAGCGCCAGATTTTGTGCCCGCCGCCCGAGAAATTGAAAGCCAGCGAGAGCAGTAGCAGTGCCGCCGCCCAACCCTGTAGTGACTCGAGGTAGCGGGTGAGCATCGGTGGGACAAAGGACGCCAGCGGCGACCAAACCAAAACCACACTCACCAGCAGCAGCCCTGCGAATGCTGGCCAGTTGGCACGGATCTGCCCCCAGGCTTGACCCCGGTAAATCATCCAGCCCGCAACAAAGAAGCAGCCATAGGTTGCCAACAGGCCAAGGTTTGGGATCACACCTTCATCCAGCACCAGCGTGTGCTCTGGTGTCATGACACCAGGCACCAACGCAGTACCGAGTGCAAATGCCAGAACCTGCAACCAGCCGAAACCTGCGCGGGAAGCCCAGAGACCAACCCGTTCCGCGAGCCGCGGCCACCACCTTGCGCTAGCCCAAACCAGGGCAATGGCGATGTGCGAAATGATTACCAGATAGTAGAGGAACCACAGGTGCAGCCAACCGTTGTGGAGCCAATCGCTGCTGCCCTGGACACTGCAAATCTGACAGCCCACAAATTTGAAAGTGAAGAAGATGGCAAGCTGGGCAACGATCATCACCGATGTGATGCGCTTGAATCGGCTGATGAGGAATCCTCGAGTTCCGGTGCGCTGCAGTAGCCAGGCGGCAAGGTGGCCCGAAATGATGAAATACGCCGGCAGCCTGAAGATGTGAATCGCGTTGTAGAGCACCGATGCGGTCTGGGCATCGGTGCCGGTGATCCAAGGCTCAAAGAATGGGATTACCAAAATGGCGTGAGCCACGATGCCCAGGATCATGAGTACCGAACGGGTGGTCTCGAGCTGTGGCAGGCGACTCGGGTTGGCCACCTGGGCCGCGGTGGGCCGGCTCACTGAAGCCACCAAAGAATAAGGCTGGCCGCGAGAAAGGCATCTACTCTGTCGAGCAGTCCACCAAAACCGGGCAGCCAGCTTCCGGCGTCTTTGACTCCGGCTCGGCGCTTGAGCCAAGATTCAACGAGGTCGCCGGAAACTGCAAGTATTGCAACAACCGGGTAGAAGAACAACCAGCTTGGCTGCAGTAC
>JAGWUG010000157.1 GCA_028868555.1 Actinomycetales bacterium
TAATGTTCCTGGACGCCGAGACCGGAACCCACATCGAAGAGCTGGGTGGCATGAACCTGTTCTTCGTCTACGCCGATGGTCACGTTGTAACTCCTTCGCTGGACGGCAACATCCTGCACGGCATCACTCGCGACAGCGTAATCACCCTGATCAAGGACCGCGGCCTCAAACTGGAGGAGCGTCTCATCACCCTCGACGAGGTTCGCGAGGGCGTCAACTCCGGCACCATCACCGAAATCTTTGCCTGTGGCACCGCCGCGGTAATCACTCCGGTGGGTCAGTTGAAGAGCCGCGTTGAGACCATCGGTGCGGAAGATGCCGCTCCTGGTGAGCTCACCGTGAGCCTGCGTGAGGAACTCACCGGCATTCAGTACGGCCGCGTGGCAGACCGCCACAACTGGCTGGTAAAGCTCAGCGACTAGCGCTGCCATGAGAATCGCGCGCTTCTCCCACAATGGTGTTGTCAGTTTTGGCAACGTGCTGGGGGAGGGCACCGATGCTCAGCTGGCCGTCCTGCACG
Source organism: Actinomycetales bacterium (assembly GCA_028868555.1). Lineage (GTDB taxonomy): Bacteria > Actinomycetota > Actinomycetes > Actinomycetales > Microbacteriaceae > Rhodoluna. The sequence continues at coordinate 521 of JAGWUG010000157.1, forward strand.
GCAACCCGATGCTTGGCTTGGCCGAGCCAACCGGTGAGCACATTCCCCTGAGTGTGGTTCAACTGCTGCCGCCTAGCGAACCATCCAAAATCGTCTGCGTTGGCAAGAACTACGGCGCACACATCGCCGAAATGGGCCTGACCGGATCGGTCGAGCCAACCATCTTCCTCAAGCCGCCGAGTGCACTCATCGGTGCTGGGGAAGCCATTGTGCTGCCACACCAGAGCAGCCAGGTTGAGCTCGAGGTGGAACTTGCCATGGTGATTGGGCACGTGACCCGGAACGTTTCCGAGGCCGATGCGCTGGACACGGTTTGGGGTTACACGGTTGCCAACGATGTGACCGCGCGAGACCTGCAGGCCAGTGATGACCAGTGGATGCGTTCCAAGGGATTCGACACCTTCTGCCCGGTTGGGCCCTGGGTGGAGACCGATTGGCAGCCGGCGCAGCAGCGCATTTGGAGCGAGGTTGACGGCGAGGTTCGTCAGGATGACCTGCTGGGTTCGATGATCTTCGATGCCCGCCGCATCATTGCCTACATCTCGCAGAACATGACCCTGCTGCCCGGCGACATCGTGCTCACCGGAACCCCGAGCGGAATCTCGGGCATCCGCTCAGGCCAAGTGGTGGAGTGCGGCGTGGACGGCATCGGTGTGCTGCGCAACCCGGTTGCCTAGGCGCTAGTTGCGCAGCCACGAACTCACAAATTTCTCACAAACATCTCCCCGAAAACCCCTCAACATTTCTCGGCAGAATGAGAGATAGAAGGGTTATCTCATGAAGAAGAACATCGTAGTAATAGGTCTCGGCATCGCGGCACTGGTCATTGGTGCGCAGAGCGCGGCAGCCTTGGCAGCCATCGCGCCAAATGCGGTAGCAACTGCACTCCCTTCCCCAAGTTTTGCCTGGCAGGGTCACAGCGAGGGGCACCACGGTCGCCACCTCGGTCAGTTCCGTGGTTCTCAGGATGTTCGATCCGGCGATGTGCGTGGATCGCACGACTTCCGCTCTGGCGATGTCCGTCACATTGAGTTCCACTCTGGCGATGTTCGCCCAAGCTTTGACGTTCGCGGCACTTTTGATGTGCGCGACGATGCAGATGAGTCTGGCGATGTGCGTGAGCACGGCGGACATCCTGGAAAAGGCGGACAGGGTATGTGGGGTGGCCCATTCGGCTCCATCGACGTTCGCCCAAGCCGTCCCAGCGCCGATATTCGGTTCCACCAAAGTGTGGATGTGCGCTTCCGCCCAGCTCCAATTGCCGTAAGTGGCGACACGCGACAGGCCCCGCCTTCCGGCGGCCGCCACGGTGGTCACCACTAGGCTTCAAACAAAGGCTTCCCGCGGGGTTACCAAGCGCCCCGCGGGTAAACTTTTTAACTATGTCTGCCATCACAGCCCCCTTCTCTCTCGCTGAAGGCGCCGACGTTCGCGTGCGCTTCTGCCCATCGCCAACCGGCACTCCGCACGTTGGTCTGGTGCGCACCGCACTCTTCAACTGGGCATATGCCCGTCACACTGGCGGCACCTTCGTGTTCCGCATCGAAGACACCGATGCCGAGCGCGACAGCGAAGAGAGCTTCGAGATGATCCTCGACGCCCTGGGTTGGCTGGGCCTGAACTGGGACGAGGGCGTCAACGTTGGCGGTCCAAACGAGCCTTACCGCCAGAGCGAGCGAATGGACATCTACCGCGATGTAGTTGAGAAGCTCAAGGCATCGGGGCACATCTACGAGAGCTACCTGACCGGCGAAGAGATTGACGCCCGCAACGAGGCGGCCGGCCGCGCCAAGCAGCTGGGTTACGACAACTCCGAGCGCGACCTCACCGAGGAGCAGCGTGCCGCCTACCGCGCCGAGGGCCGTTCGCCTGCGCTGCGCCTTCGCGTGCCAGACCAGGACATCACCTTCACCGACCTAGTTCGTGGCGAGATCACTTTCCCTGCCGGCAGCTTCCCTGACTTTGTGGTGGTTCGCCCTAACGGCCAGCCGCTCTACACCCTGGTGAACCCGGTTGACGATGCACTGATGCGCGTGACCCACGTGCTTCGCGGCGAGGACCTGCTCTCCAGCACCCCGCGTCAGATTGCGCTTTACAACGCGCTTTACGAGGCCGGCATTGCCGAGTGGATTCCACAGTTTGGTCACCTGCCTTACGTGATGGGAGAGGGCAGCAAGAAGCTTTCCAAGCGTGACCCAGAGGCTAACCTCTTCCACCACCGCGACCGCGGCTTCATTCCCGAGGGCCTACTCAACTACCTGGCTCTGCTGGGCTGGGGTCTTAGTGCAGACCAGGACATCTTCACCCTCGAGGAGTTGGCAGCCAACTTCGACGTGAAGAACGTGAACCCAAACCCGGCTCGTTTTGACCAGAAGAAGGCCGACGCCATCAACGCCGCACACATTCGCCTGCTCGGTGCCGACGACTTCAAGAACCGTCTGGTTCCTTACCTGCAGTCCGCCGGCTTGGTTGGCGCTGAGTTGACCCCTGCCCAGGAGGCAATCTTGGCAGAGGCGGCTCCGCTGGTTCAGGAGCGCATC
>JAGWUG010000158.1 GCA_028868555.1 Actinomycetales bacterium
GAAAGCCTCGGCTCCAACATCAACCTGCTGACCGTCGAGGTCAACGGAGTGGATCAGTCCGCCGAGTCGGTCTGATGCCTCAAGCAGAGCCACCTCGTGGCCCAACAATGCGAGCCGCCGGGCGGAGGCCAAGCCTGCGATTCCGCCGCCGATGACTACGGCGCGCACTACAGCAACCCTCGCATTAGAACTGCACCTCGTGCTCGTGAATATGTGCCACCAGGCGGGTGAGCGTGTGCGGATTGGTCTCTGGTGGAACCCCGTGGCCCAAGTTCAAGACGTGAGCCGGGGCAGCCATTCCGTCGGCGATTACCGCATCGGTGTGGGCGGCCAAGTCCGCCCAAGGCAGGGCCAGGAAGTCTGGGTTGATGTTTCCCTGAAGGGGAACGCCGGGCAAAACCGCTGCCGCATCCGCCAGCGATGTCTCATAGTCAACGCCCATGACGGTGGCACCGGTGGCATACATGGCACCAAGCAGCGGTCCGGTGTGCACGCCAAAGTGCACTCGAGGCACCGGAAGGTCGTCCAGCGCCTCGAACACCGCACGTGAATGCGGAGCGGCAAAGTGCTGGTAGTCGGCCAAGCCAAGGCGGCCCGCCCAGGAGTCAAACAACTGGAGCGCGCTGGCTCCTGCCTCAACCTGGGCCCGAATGAATACCGCGGTGATGCGCGCACAGTAGGCCAGAATGTCGCGGAACAGCTCCGGCTCGTGCGCCATCATCAGGCGACAGGCCGGCAGCTCGCGGCTGGGACCGCCCTCAATCAGGTAGCTGGCCAGAGTGAATGGGGCTCCGCCAAAACCAATCAACGGTGTCTCTTCCAACTCCGCCACCGTGATTTGAACGGCTCGGATGATGGGTTCGAGGGCATCGGGGTGAAGTTCTTGCAGTTCATTGAGCGCCGCGCGAGTGCGAACTGGCTTAGCCATTACCGGCCCAATGCCGGGTTCAATCGACACCTCAACACCGGCCAGCTTGAGCGGCACGACGATGTCTGAAAAGAAGATTGCGGCGTCAACGCCGTGCCGACGAACCGGCTGCAGAGTTATCTCGGCGGCCAACTCGGGCATGAGGCAGGAATCGAGCATGGCGATGCCTTCTCGAACCTGACGGTATTCGGGGAGCGATCTACCCGCTTGACGCATAAACCAGACTGGCAATCTGGACTGACGGTTCCCCCGGTACGCCTGAACCAAAAGCGAATTACTGGTGGCGCCAGCGAGCAATGGGTGGTTTGCAGCTAGTGACACCTCAACATTATGAATAAATCCGCAACAGTTCGCTCTGACGTAACTGTCAGTAACGGGAATGCAAACGGTGCCTACAATTTCAACGTGGTGTTCGTTCTTCTTGGTGCAAACTACAACGACATCCCGCTGGAGCAGTTGGAAAACCTCGAGCGCCACACGAATGAAATTCGCCAGACCCTGCTGAAACCAAACAGCGCAAACTCCCCCATTTCGGGCGGCGTGCTGATTGGCACCTGTAATCGTTTTGAGGTGTATCTAGACGCCGAGAACTTTTACGGAAGCGTAGACGAGACCATTCGTGTGGTCTCTCAAATCTCCGGCCTGGATGTTGATTATGTTTCCAAGGTGCTGCACGTCTCGATAGGTTCATCGGTGGCGCAGCACCTCTACTCCGTTGCGTCCGGCCTGGAAAGCATGATTGTGGGCGAGGGCGAAATTTCCGGTCAGGTTCGCCGTGCGCTGCAAGAAAGCCACGATGCCGGAACTGCCACCTCGGGCCTTCAGCAACTGTTCCAGACGGCATCCTCTGTGGCCAAGCGGGTCAGTACCGAAACCGGCCTTGGCGCAGCTGGCCGTTCCATCATCGCCACCGGGTTGGAACTATTTGAGGCGCGCTTTGGAGCGCTGGCGGGCAAAAAGGTTTTGGTGTTTGGCACCGGCGCTTATGCGCGCGTTAGCGTGGCGGCCCTACAGCGCCTGGGAGTTGCCGAGATTCTGGTTTACTCGGAGTCTGGACGAGCCGAAGACTTCAGTTCCAATCGCGAGACAACTCCGGTAGAGCGCGGCGGGCTGCGGCGCGCCTTGTCCGATGCCGACGCCGTGGTTACCGCAAGCGGCAGCCGCAACTACTCGATCAGCCTTCACCTTGCGCAAGACGTGTTGGAGTTACAGAATGCCGAGGGCCGTGAAGCTGGCCTGAAGATTGTGGATGTTTCCCTGGCTCAAAGTGTTGCTCCGCGAGCCTATGACCTGCCGGGGGTAAACATTCTGGATCTGGAATATATCCATCGCAATGCCCCCGCCGAGCACGCCGAGGCCATCATGGCGGCCAACCAGCTGGTTCTAGAGGCGGTAGCTGAGTTTGAGGCGGAGCAGGCTGCCCGCAGCGTTGACCCGATGATCTCGGCCCTCAGGGCTCACATCGGTGGCTGGGTAGAAGAAGAGATTGAGCGGGTGCGCAAACGCGCCGGCGACGAAACCGCCGACGAGGTTGCCCGCAGCCTCACCCGTGTGACCAACGCCATGCTGCACACCCCTACCGTGAACGCCAAGGAACTGGCCAAGGCTGGCAACCAGAAGGACTACGCCAAGGCCGTGAAGACTCTTTTTGGAATTGACCTGGCCGCCCTAAACCGCAAGGACAAGAGCAATGACTAAAGCCCCCCTGCGCCTAGGTACTCGCGGCAGCCTGCTGGCCCGAACCCAGAGCGGTCACGTTGCCCAGGCCTTGGCAGACCTGCAGGGCATATCCCTCGCAAATGCAGTGACCGAGGTAATCATTCGCACCGAGGGCGATGACAGCAATGTGCCGCTGAACGAGAGCAAGACTCCCGGCCTGTTTGTGAACGCGCTTCGCGACGCCCTGCTGGCGGGCGAGGTTGACTTCATTGTGCACTCATTCAAGGATCTGCCGAGCGCCTCGGTGGCCGGCATCGCGCTGGCTGCCGTTCCCCAGCGCGAAGACCTCCATGACGTTTTGGTGAGCCGAGACAACCTCACCCTGCAGCAGTTGCCCGAGGGTGCCGTGGATGGAACCTCTTCGCCGCGGCGAACCGCTAAGTTGCTCTTCGTACGCCCAGATCTGGTGA
>JAGWUG010000159.1 GCA_028868555.1 Actinomycetales bacterium
ATGCCAAACTTCTGGTCCTCGCGGGCGGTGGCCAGGAAGTCGTGAGTGTCGGCGTGAACACCGGTGGAGACGCGGAGGCGAACCGGCTGAACCTTGTCCATGGCTGCCGCAATCGAGGCGATGCGCTCAATCTCGATGTCTGAGTCGATGACGATGGCACCAACGCCGGCAGAGATGGCGCGGCCGATCTCGCCCGGCGACTTGTTGTTGCCGTGAAGCCCAATGCGCTCGGCAGGAATGCCACCCGCCAGGGCGGCTGCCAACTCACCCGAGGTGGAGACATCGATGCTGAGTCCAAGCTCATCGACCCAAGGAACAATGCCGGTGCAGAGGAACGCCTTGGAGGCGTAGTAAACCTTGGCGGTGGTGCCAATGCGCGCGGCGGCATCGGTGAGAGCCTGCTTCACAGCGGTGGCACGGTTGCGGAAATCCTGCTCGTCAATCACATAGAGCGGGGTGCCAAACTGGTTGGCCAACTCGTCCACTGTCAAACCACCGATGCTGAGCTCGCCGGCCGAGTCACGGTGCGCGGTTGCCGGCCAGACCTTGGCGCTGATTGCGTTGAGATCGGCTGGAACCTTGAGCCAGTCCGGGGCGAGCTGAGTGCTGTGCTTGGCCATGACTACATCCGCTCCGGGGCGCTCACGCCGAGCAGGGCCAGACCGTTGCGCAGAACCACGCCGGTGGCCTCGTTGAGCCAGAGGCGGGTGCGATGAACGCTCTCAACTGGGCCGCCGCTGAGCGGGGTCACGCGGCAGTTGTCGTACCAACGGTGGTAGGCGCCGGCAACCTCTTCGAGGTAACGGGCAACGCGGTGTGGCTCGCGGAACTCTGCGGCCTGGGCCACGGTGCGAGGTAGCTCACTGAGCTTGGCCAGCAGTTCACTCTCGGAGGCGTGGTTGAGCAGTTCTGGCATGAATTCAGTGCGCTCAACACCAAGGCTGGCGGCGTTGTTGGCCACCTGCTTGGTGCGGGCGTGAGCGTACTGAACATAGAACACAGGGTTGTCGTTGGTGCGCTTGGAGAGCTGCTCGAGGTCGATGTCCAGCTGCGAGTTGGCGCTGGAGCGAGCCAGTGCGTAGCGAGCGGCATCAACACCGACGGCGTCCACGAGGTCTTCCATGGTCACAACGGTTCCGGCGCGCTTGGACATGCGAACCGGCTGACCATCGCGCATCAGGTTGACCAGCTGGCCAATCAGGATTTCCATGTTGGTGCCAGGCTGGTCGCCGAAGGCGGCGCAGAGGGCCATCATGCGCGGAACATAACCGTGGTGGTCAGCGCCGAGCATGTAGATGCAGCGGTCAAATCCGCGGCTGCGCTTGTCTAGGTAGTAGGCAATGTCGCCGGCGATGTAGGCGGCGTCGCCATCGCTCTTGATTACCACGCGGTCGCGGTCGTCACCAAAGTCACTGGAGCGCAGCCAAACCGCACCGTCCTGCTCAAAGATGTGACCGAGCTCACGCAGACGCTCGATGGAACGCTCCACCGCACCCGACTCGTAGAGCGAGTTCTCGTGGAAGTAGACATCGAAGTCAACGCCGAAGTCGTGCAGGCTCTGACGGATCTCGCCGAACATGAGCTCAACGCCGTACTCGCGGAACTTCTCCTGAGCCTCGGCGTCTGGCAGGGCCAGAATGTCGTCGGCGGTTCCAGCCAGTACGCGGTCGGCAATTTCACCGATGTAGGCGCCGCCGTAGCCGTCCTCTGGAGCCTCGAGGCCGCGGGCACGAGCCAACAGGCTGCGTGCAAAGCGGTCGATCTGCGCACCGTGATCGTTGAAGTAGTACTCGCGGGTAACCTCGGCACCCTGCGCAATCAGCACGCGGGCAAGCGAATCGCCCAGCGCGGCCCAGCGGGTTCCACCCATGTGGATTGGGCCGGTTGGGTTGGCCGAAACAAACTCAAGGTTGATGCGCTGACCGGCTAGGTCGCTGCCGGTTCCGTAAGCCTCGCCAGCCTCCAGGATGGTCTTGGCCAACTCACCGGCGGCTGCTGCATCCAGGGTGATGTTTAGGAAGCCGGGTCCGGCGATGTCCACGGCTGCGACGCCGGCAACCCCCCGCAGCTCTGCTGCCATCAGTTCGGCGAGTGCGCGAGGGTTGGTTCCGAATGCCTTGGCAAGCTGGAGGGCGGTGTTAGTGGCCCAGTCTCCGTGCTCACGATTCTTGGGGCGCTCCACCACCACATCGGTGGGCAGGCTGCCAGCGCCGAGCGTACCGGCAGCCTGAAGGCCAGCCAAGATGCGCACGATTGCGGCAGAAAGATCTGCAGGAGTCACAACATTCCTCACGGACTAGAAGTTTTGCCCACGGGAATATCGGTCAAAAACACGAGAAAACACCCGAAAAATGGCTATTTAAAGCATACCGAATGCCCATTTGCCTCGTTTCAGAGGCCGTAACTAACCGCGATACAGCGCATCGATGTTGGAAAACGCCTTGACCATGGTGAGTTTGCCCGCAAACCACTGGGTGAGGTTGGTCCAAATCAGTCCGGATGCCCCGTTCGGCGCGCGAAGAATTTCGTCGAAGCCGATGCTTCGAGATGAATACAGAATGGCCGCCACCGCCTGCCGAAGCGGTCCCGGATAAGAGCCAACCGGGAAGCTGTAGTGGGGGTTGAAAATCCAACCCTGCTTTGCCAAAACATGACTGCCGAATCGCTCACCCATAAGGTACTTGGCCACCTTCACAGTGCCAGGGGTATTCATGGCGACCGATGCGAGAACTCCGCTGACCAGGGTTGCCGGGGTTCCGCCCACCGGGGTTGGCAATTGGAATACCTTGACGGAGTTTGACTTACCGCCGGCAATGTCTTGCTGAATTGCGGACGGGAAGCTGGAGATGGAATTGAGTGAACCCAACAGGTACATGCACTGACCAGCGGCTTTGCTGTTGGCAAATAGACCGTTAGCGGTGGTTGCGCCAAAGTTTCGAATACTCGCACCCGGGCCGCCACCCATCACCATTCCCGGTGCCAGAAGAGTCTGAGCCATCCGATTACCCGCAGCCGTTACTACTCCCTTGG
>JAGWUG010000160.1 GCA_028868555.1 Actinomycetales bacterium
CATGCCCTCAACCAGAGCCTTGGCGTTGACGTCCCACCACGGGGCTCCGAGGCCACCGAAGGCTGGAACGATATTGACCTGGCCTTTGGAGATGCCAACCGGCGCCTTGGCCTGTGCCAGTTCGGCCAGTTCGTTGGCCGACTTGCCCAGCAACTCGCCCAGCCAGACGGCGGTTGATCCAGAAGAAAGTATGTTGCCCTCGACGGCCTTCACAACGTGGCTCTCGGTGCCCCAGGCCACAGTGGAAACCAGGCCGGAGTCGGCAGCGGCAATGACATTGGAGAGCGCCATCACCGATGATCCGGTGCCGAAGGTTGCCTTCACTGCCGAACCGTTGGTGGCGTAGTGGGCAAACAACGCTGCGTGCGAATCGGCCAGAACGCCGAGAATCGGCAGACCCTTCAGCGGACCATCGACGCAGGTTTCGGTCTGGTGATCGCTGCCGACTACAGCCGGAAGGGCGATGGCCGGAATGTTGAAGAGGTCCAGCAGTTCCTGGCTCCAGTCGCCGGTCTCCAGGCTGAGCAGTTGGGTGCGGCTGGCGTTGCCAACCTCAACCACGTGCTCGCAGGTCAGGCGATAGACCAACCAGGAGTCAACGGTTCCAAGCGCGATCTTGCCGGCCCTGGCCAGCGAGCGATCGGGGTCGATCTGGTCGAGAATCCAGGCAAACTTTAAGGCTGAGAACATTGGGTCCAGCGGCAGTCCGGTGATCTCGCGAATCCGGTTGCGTTGGGCATCGGAGAACTCAGCCACGCGCTCCGCGGTGCGACGGTCCTGCCAACCGAGCATGGCCGAAAGTGGCTTGCCAGTCTCGGGATCCCAGGCCAAGGCGCTCTCGCGCTGGTTGGTGATTGCCAAGCCAGCAACCTCAACGTTTGGGTTTGCAGCTAGCAACTGCTCGGCCGCAGCAACCGCGCTGGCGTAAATCTGCTCCGGGTCCTGCTGGACCCAACCGGCGGCAGGTGACTCCAGGTCAACCGGCACCGATGCAACTCCGCGCACCACCGAGTCCAGACCGAAGAGCACACCCTTGGTGGAGGACGTGCCCTGGTCTAGAGCCAGGATGCAGCGGACATTAGCCACGTGCCAAAACCTCCAGAGCGCTGTGGGCAATTCCCTCAGCGGTCAGTCCGAAGAATTCCAGAAGACCATCGGTGCTGTTGGTTGGCGCCCATGCCGTAGTTCCAAGAATAGCCATCGGCTTGCGGGCCGCGGCAGGGAACTGCACCATTGCGCTGGCCACCGCAGCACCCAGGCCACCGGCCACGTTTGCCTCTTCGGCGGTGACAATGGCGCGGGAGTTGGTGGCTGCAGCCAGCAGGCTGTCAACGTCTAGCGGCGCAATGAAGTTGGCATTCAGAACGGATGCGCTGACACCCTTGCCCTTTAGGATTTCCACGGCACCGAGTGCGCGCGAAACCTGGGTTCCGGTGGCCACGATGGTCACGTCAACGGGAGCGGCTGCCGAGCCGGCCAGGCCGACTCCGGTCAGCGAATCCCACTTGCCAAGGTTCCAGCCGGTGGCATCGCTGGTCACGTTTGGAACCTTGTGACGGCCAACGCGCATGTACATTGGGCGCTTGGCCTCTGCCGCCCAGCGCACCGCCTTACGAGTCTGTGGGTCGTCAACCGGAACCACGATGTCAAGGCCCGGCAACGCGCGCATCCAGGAGAAGTCCTCCACCGAGTGGTGGGTTGGACCTAGCTCGCCGTACGCCATGCCGGGGCTCATGCCACAGAGGATCACCGGCACGCTCGAGTAGGCAACATCCGCTTTTACCTGCTCAGTAGCGCGACCGGTGAGGAATGGGCCAGCCGCGCAAACGAATGGGATCATGCCGGCGTTGGCAAGGCCGGCGCCAACGCCAACCATGTTCTGCTCGGCGATGCCCACGTTGATGAGGCGGTCTGGGAAGAGTTCACGGAACTTGGTGAGGTTGCTCGAACCCACCGAGTCGTTGACCACGGCAACGATGCGCTCATCGTTGGTGGCGAGTTCAATGAGGGTCTCGGCGAAGGCAACGCGGTTGTCAAAAACCGGGAGCTCCGCTCCACCGATGCTGTACGAGTTGGCGGTTGGTGCGCTCATTAGTTCTGACCTCCGTTGGCTTCTGGGTCGGCCAGTTCGGCCAGGGCGGCAACTACCTGCTCGGCGTTTGGAACCTTGTGGTGCCACTCGACGCGGTCCTCAATAAACGAGACGCCCTTGCCCTTGATGGTGTTTGCCACGATGGCAACCGGCTTGCCGGTGGTGGATGGCTTCAGGGCATCCCAGAGCTGCTGGTAGTCGTGACCGTCGATGACGCGAACCTCGAGGCCGAAGGCCGCAAGCTTCTCATCTACCGGGTCGAGTCCGGCGGTGTCCTCGGTGCGGGCACCCTGCTGCAGACGGTTGCGGTCGATGATGGCGGTGAGGTTGTCCAGCTTGTGGTGGGCGGCACTCATCAGCGCCTCCCAGTTGGAACCCTCCTGCATTTCGCCGTCGCCCATGATCACAAAGGTGCGGGCGCCGGTCTTGGCCAGCTTGGCACCGATGGCGGTACCCACGGCGATTGGTAGGCCGTGACCCAGAGGGCCGGTGTTGGTCTCAACACCAGGAACCTTGTTGCGGTTTGGGTGGCCGTTGAGTGCGGAGTTTGGCGCCATAAAGGTGCCCAGCTGGTCTTCGTTGAAGTAACCGCAGCTGGCAAGGGTGCTGTAGAGCGCGGCGGCGCAGTGGCCCTTGCTCAGAATGAAGCGGTCGCGGTCTGCCTTGGTTGGGTTAGCTGGATCGTGACGTAGCACGCCGTAGTAAATGGTGGTCATGGCGTCAATCACCGAGAGGTCGCCACCGATGTGCCCCTGGCCGGCCGAGTCGATGGTGCGCACGATTGCGCGACGAGCCCAGCGGGCTTGCCTGGCCAGCAGTTGGGAGCGAGTTGCGGCATCGGCGGAGTTGATGGCGGCGTGCTTTGCAGCCCAACTAGCCACAGCCTCGGGGTGGGCCTGAAGCTTGATTTCT
>JAGWUG010000161.1 GCA_028868555.1 Actinomycetales bacterium
GGCTGATGGCCGAAGTTATGGATTACCAGAATTTTACCGTTCTGGTAGCCCAAAATCGACGGACCCACGTAGTCATTCAGCCAATTGAAAGAACCCTCGCCAAGCTTGTATTCCTTGCGCAGCTTGAGTGCCTGCTTGTAGAGCTCGAGAGTTGAGCCCTCAACACCCACCTGACGGTCGCGCGAGTACTCAGCATAAATGTCAGGCTGAGGCAACCATGCGGCACCCGTGGCGTTGAAGCCATTGGCGGCACCGATGCCCGCCTCCCACGGCAGTGGCACACGACAGCCGTCCCGACCGACGCGCTTTCCACCGGTGCGGAAGAAGGTTGGGTCCTGACGGAACTCCGGGGCCAGGGTGGTGTGCTCCGGTAGGCCGAGCTCCTCGCCCTGATAGATGTATGCCGAACCGGCCAGGCCGAGCATGAAGAGGGTGGCGCCTCGGGCGCGACGAAGGCCAAGTTCGCGATCTGGCTGTGGGTCGTTTGGTCCAACGCCGTCCGAGTCGGTTGGCTTGATCTTCAGTCCGCCAAAACGACTGGCGTGACGAAGTACGTCGTGGTTGTTCAAAACCCAGGTGCTTGGAGCGCCAACCGAGTCGAACGCCTCAAAACTCTCGTTGATGTTCTCGAACAGGGTCTTGGCATTCCACTCGCTGTTCAGGAATCGGAAGTTGAAGGTCTGCTGGAACTCATCGGAGCGAACCCAGAGTGCCATGAAGCTGAGCGGCAGCACGTAGGCCTCGCCACACATCGCGCGGTCGCCAGGGTAGGAGTCCAGGATGGCGCGCCAGCGACGGAAAATCGGGTGCACTTCCTCCTGGAACCACATCGGTGGCGAAGCCTCGCCCTCGATGAAGCCGGCACCGGCTCGCTCCACGTCGGGGTGGTCTGGAAGCCCGGCCGCCTTGGCCATGGCGTGTGGCTGGTCAACGCGGAAACCGTCAACGCCCCGGTCGAGCCAGAAGCGCAGGATGTCCTCGAAGGCGCTCTGCACTGCAGGGTTGGCCCAGTTCAGGTCCGGCTGGCTGGAATCAAAGAGGTGCAGGTACCACTGACCCGGGGTGCCATCAGGGTGAACGGTCTGGGTCCAGGCCGGACCACCGAACAGGCTCAGCCAGTTGTTAGGAGGCAGCTCGCCGTTGGCGCCACGGCCATCCTTGAAGTGGTAAAACTCACGCTCCGGCGAACCCGCAGGGGAGTTCAGTGCCGCCTGGAACCAGGCGTGCTTGTCAGAAGAGTGGTTAGGAACCAGGTCAATCAGAACTCGCAGACCGAGCTCGTGAGCTCGGGCCAGCATGGCATCAAAGTCAGCCAGGGTTCCAAACAGCGGGTCAACATCGCAGTAGTCGGCAACGTCGTAGCCGGCATCCTTCTGCGGGGAGCGGTAGAACGGGCTCAGCCAAACCGCATCGATGCCAAGCTCAAGAAGGCTCTCCAGACGGCTGGTGATTCCAGGCAGGTCACCCATGCCATCGCCATTGGCGTCGGCAAAGGAACGCGGGTATATCTGATAGATAACGCCACTGCGCCACCATTCGGCTCCGGCCTTAGCTTCGTGCGCGGCTCCCGCGCCCCAAACCAGCTCTCCTGCTGTCATCGCTAACTCCTAGAGTTTGATCCAAACGGTCTGGTCGTGTTCCAGCTCTCCCTCAATTGTGAGGTCATGCTGAGTGGTGACCAACATTTCGCCGGCTGGAACAATCACAGGGTCTGGTCCAAAGTTGGTGAGCACCAGCACACCGTTATTGATGTAGGCCAGGGTGTTCTTGTCCTGGAACTCCTCGGCCCAACGGAACTCGCCCGCACCCATGCCAAATTCCTTGCGCTCCTTTAGCAGGCGCTTGTAGAGCTCCAGGGTGGAGCCAACCACGCCCTCCTGCTTGTCGCGGGCCAGCACCTTGTAGCTGCCTGGCTGAGGCAGCCAAGAGGCGCCATTTGCGCTAAAGCCGTTTGACTCCGATGCGCCACCCTCCCAAGGAATTGGTACGCGGCAGCCGTCGCGGCCAACGCGCTCGCCATTGGTGCGGAAGAAGGTTGGGTCCTGACGGTACTTGCCCTCGAGAGTGGTGTGCTCGGGAAGTCCAAGCTCCTCGCCCTGATAGATGTAAGAGGAGCCAGGAAGACCGAGCATGAAGGCGCTCGCCGCACGTGCCTTGCGAAGGCCCATGGCCTCGTCCGGCTGCAGGTAGTTAGGGCCAATGCCGTCACCCGGCTTTGGGATTGCTCCCTCGTAGCCGTAGCGCGTGGCGTGACGAACCTGGTCGTGGTTGCTGAGCACCCAGGTGCTGCTGGCGCCAACCTTGCCGTACTCCACGATGCTGGCGGTGACGATCTTCTTTAGTGCGACCGGCTCAAAAGGAGTTGCCATGTAGTCGAAGTTGAACGACTGGTGGTACTCGTCCGGACGCACCCACATTGCGAGGCGCGAAAGCGGGCTCATCGATGCCTCGGCGCAGAAGGCGCGGTCATCGAACTCATCCAAGACGCGGCGGAAGCGGCGGATGAAGTCGTGCACGCCAGGCTGACCCCAGTAAGGAACTCGCTCCTCGGCCTCGGCCAGGGTGAACGAGTCAATTGGAATTTCCTTGCCGTCGGCGTCGTGTGAGCGGGCATCGGGGTAGCCGGCGCGCTTCACCATTCCGTGGGCAACGTCAACGCGGAAACCGTCAACGCCCTTTGCCAGCCAGAATCGCAGGATCTCATCAAACTCTTCAGCAACCGCAGGGTTGGCCCAGTTCAGGTCTGGCTGGGTGGAATCAAAGAGGTGCAGGAACCAGTCGCCGGCGCTGCCGTCGGCGTTCGTGGTGCGGGTCCAGGCCGGACCGCCAAAGATGCTCATCCAGTTGTTTGGAGGCAGCTCGCCGTCCTTACCCTTACCCGGCAGGAAGTGGTAGTAGTCGCGCTCGGCCGAACCCTTGCCGGCAGCAAGTGCTGCCTGGAACCAGACGTGCTGGTCGGAGGTGTGGTTGGGAAC
>JAGWUG010000162.1 GCA_028868555.1 Actinomycetales bacterium
GTAGAAGGTGCGCGGAAGAAGCATCGGTGCTTTTTCACAAACCAGCTGGTGCAGGGCTTCTGCCACTTGGCGGTCTGGGTTTTCTAGCGCGGCAATTGCGGCTACGCACTCCGCGACATCTTTGGCGGCGTCTCTGGGCATGGGCTTCTCCTGCTCTTAGATTATTGGCTCTGAGTGCGCCATTGTGGCTTCAAAAAACAATTTCATTCAGCGGAACGGCTCTCGATTGTTCGCATCCAAATGAGTAAAGATTAAACTACCGAATCACAGGCAAAGGAGCCTACGATGACCGCGTTGAAGCCCAACCAGCCACTGGTTGAAGCTTGCGCGGTTTTTTCTTTTTCGGGACACAGCTATACCTCAATCACCTATATCTCAGTCGCAAACTAGGCGACGGTAAAGACCGCTAGTTAGGTAAAGGTTCACCCGCTAGGTCGGGTGGCCTCCCAAAATCTCAATACCCCGCTAATCAGCAGATGGCCCACGCGAATGGGCGACGCAGCAAATCACTTTCAACGTCGAAAGCAGATCATGACCAATCTCACTTCAACACTCCCAACCATCAGCCAGATTGACCCGCGTACGGCTGGTCTCGACCAGTGGGTAAATGCAGTCGCCGCCCACACCCAACCGGACCGTGTGGTCTGGTGCGACGGCAGTAAGCGCGAATACGATCGGGCCATTTCCGAGATGGTCGCGTCTGGAATGCTGATCCAGCTAAATCCTGAACTGCGTCCAAACTCCTACCTGGCCCGCACCGATGCCGCCGACGTGGCCCGAGTTGAGGAGCGCACCTTCATCTGTTCCACCGATGAAATCGACGCCGGCCCAACCAACAACTGGATGTCGCCAGAGGATATGAAAGCCAAGCTCGAGCCGCTCTTCGAGGGTTCGATGCGCGGCCACACCATGTACGTCATTCCGTTCTCGATGGGTCCGGTTGACTCACCTCTGGCGCGCTTCGGCGTCGAGATCAGCGACTCGCCTTACGTTGTGGTCAACATGCACATCATGACCCGCGTGACCACTGAGGTCTTCGACCGCATTCGCAACGGAGCCGACTGGGTTGCTACTCTGCACTCGGTGGGCGCCCCGAATGACAAGAGTTCCTGGCCTTGCAATTCGGAGAAGTACATTTCGCACTTCCCAGAGACTCTGGAGGTCTGGTCTTTCGGTTCCGGCTACGGCGGCAATGCCCTGCTGGGTAAGAAGTGCATGTCGCTTCGCATCGGTTCTGTAATGGCGCGCAACGAGGGTTGGCTGGCCGAGCACATGCTCATCCTGCGTTTGATTTCGCCCGAGGGTCGCCGCTTCCACCTTTCGGCAGCGTTCCCTTCTGCCTGTGGCAAGACCAACCTCGCCATGCTCCAGCCCAGCCTGCCGGGCTGGAAGGTGGAGACCATCGGTGATGACATTGCCTGGATCGGCGTCGCGCCAAACGGCCGCCTGCGAGCCATCAATCCAGAAAATGGTTTCTTCGGGGTGGCGCCGGGAACCAGCGTGAAGACCAATCCGGTGGCCATGGATCTCGTTGCAAAGGACACCATTTTCACCAACGTGGCACTCACCGCCGATGGAGATATCTGGTGGGAGGGTATGAGCAAAGTTGCCCCCGAGGGCCTGATCGACTGGCAAGGCAATCCCTGGGATGCATCTGGCGGTAAGCCTGCTAGCCACCCAAACGGCCGTTTCACTTCGCCGGCAGCCAACTGTCCAACTATCAGCCCGGACTGGGAAGACCCGCACGGCGTTGAACTAGACGCCGTAGTATTCGGCGGCCGTCGCGCCAAGGGTGTACCACTGGTCACCGAGGCAAGTGACTGGCAGCACGGCGTATTCCTTGGCGCCACCATGGCGTCGGAGCAGACTGCTGCGGCTGAGGGAGTAGTTGGCGCAGTTCGACGCGACCCATTCGCCATGTTGCCATTCACCGGCTACAACATGGCCGACTACTGGCAGCACTGGTTGAGTTTGGGAGAGCGCACTGAGCTTGACCTGCCAAAGATCTTCCGCGTCAACTGGTTCCTCAAAAACGATGAGGGTCAGTTCATCTGGCCGGGATTCGGCGAAAACGCGCGCGTTCTTCGTTGGATGGCTGAGCGCATGGAGGGCAAGGCCGCGGTTCGCGAGACGCCGATTGGTGGCCTACCAAACCTGGCCGACCTAGGTGTTTCCGACCTTGAACTGCTGCCAGGGGCTGCAGAGCGGCTGCTTGCCTGGGACACCCATGCCGTTGCCGATGATCTGGCCGACATACAGGCATACCTGGCTAAGTTTGAGCCCCGTACTCCGGAGGCTTTGAAGGCCGAGGCTGCTAAGCGTTTGGCACTGCTGGGCTAGCGGCCCCAAAACTGTGGACCGTCTGGGGCAGGCTGGCTGCTAAGCCCCGGACGGTGCCGCTCCTAGGCGCCCTGGGCTCCAGCTAGGAGTCCGGGGAATGCCGAACCCAGCGCAGAGATGATGGTTGAAACCGCGATTGCGATTAGTAGCAGTCCGAGGATCCTGCTCACCACCATCAGTCCGGTTTCGCCCAGCAGCTTCTCGATTGGCGCCGCCGCGAGCAGGAAGACAAAAGTCATCAGGGTCAGTCCCACAATGATCAGCAGGTTGGCAAGCCGCGCGAATCCGGCATCTGAGTTGCCGAGTGCAATCACGGTTGCGATTGCGCCCGGTCCTGCCATGAGCGGGATTGCGAGCGGCACAATTGCGGCGCCTGAGACCGGTCCGCTGGGCTTTTCCATGCCCTTGCCCATGGCCATTTTCCAGCCGAAGGCCGCAATCACCGATGAGCCGGCGATTCGGAACGCGTCCAACTCGATGCTGAGCGACTTCAGGATTACGTCGCCCAGGAAGTAGGCGATGAAGAGCGTGATACCCGCGATGAGGGCGGTCTTGAGCGCTAGGCGCCTCCGATGCTTGCCATCCATTCCGGATGCGATCGCCAAGAAAACTGGGATGGCTGT
>JAGWUG010000163.1 GCA_028868555.1 Actinomycetales bacterium
AGCTGGCTAAGCGCATCGGCGGCAATGTAGTCGGCCACCTCGGGGCTGCCAACGTAAACCACGGCGGCTCGTTCGCCCCACTCTTTGTCACGCACGGCGATTGCCGCGGCTTCAACGACGCCACCGATGCCGCGGACGGCCTCCTCGATGCGATCGAGCGAGACCTTGAGTCCGCCCGAGATGATGACTCGATTGGAGCGGCCGGTGATGGTGAGACGCCCGCTGGTTGGGTCAAGGTGACCAAAGTCGTTGGTGGTGTACCAGCCGGCGTCGTCGGCCATGCCCTCGGCAAGGGTTGGGCCAGAGATCTGAACGTGGCCGCCCTGGTCAATCTGCAGGGCAACTCCCGGCAGCGGCAGGCCGTCGTAAACGCAGCCGCCGGCGGTCTCGGCAGAACCGTATGAGCGCACAATCTTCAGTCCAAGGTCGCGCGCCTTTTCAACCACCGATGCATCCACCGCCTGACCGCCCACCAGAATGGCGTCGAATCGGCGGAGTCGGGCGAGCAGGTATTCGTCGAAGGTGGCGGCCGCAATCAGGCGCTGCAGTTGAACCGGAACCAGCGAGACGTAGCGACGCTCCCCCTTCATGAGTCCTGCGGCGCGGGCAAAGGCATCGGGGGTAAAAGGCAACTGGGTGTTCATGAGCACCGGCTGTTGCTCTGCCACCAGCGAGCGGATGAGAACGTTGCTGCCGGCGATGTAGTTAATGGGCAGACTGAGTAGCCACTGACCTGGGCCACCGAGCACGGAGTCTGCCGCCTGCGCGCTGGCGAGCAGAGCCTGGCGGCTGAGGCGAATGCGCTTTGGGGCGCCGGTGGATCCGGACGACTCCACGATTAGTGCGAGGTTGTCGTCAACCTCGTTTGGCAGGCCGTGAGTCTCGGGCATCTTCCCGTTGACTTCGGGTCCAGTGACAAAGACCGCCTGGCGACCGGCCAGGGCATCGGCCAGCGCAAGCAGGGCTCCAACGGTGTCGTTGGCGGCCACAATCTTGAGCGGAATTGTCATTTGGGAGAGCGCTGGTTTCTGCCGGAGTTGTGAGGTGGCTTGGCGACCTAGAAGTGCCAGGGGAACGGCGACCAGTCCGGCTCGCGACGCTGCAGGAACGAGTCGCGACCTTCAACTGCCTCGGCGGTTCCGTAGGCAAGGCGGGTGGCCTCACCGGCAAAAAGCTGCTGGCCAACCATGCCGTCATCGGTGGCGTTCATTGCGTATTTGAGCATGCGAATGGCAGTTGGGCTCTTGCCCAGAATGGTCTTGCCCCAGGCCACACCCTCGGACTCTAGCTGTGCGTGCGGAACAACGCGATTTACCACGCCAAGCTCGTAGGCGCGCTGCGCGTCGTAGGTCTCGGCCAGGAAGAAGATCTCGCGGGCAAACTTCTGGCCAACCTGCTTAGCCAGGTAGGCGCTGCCGTAGCCGGCATCGAAGGAGCCAACGTCGGCATCGGTCTGCTTGAACATGGCGTGCTCGGCGCTTGCGATGCTGAGGTCGGCAATCACGTTTAGCGAGTGACCGCCACCAGCTGCCCAACCCGGAACCAGGGCGATGACGACCTTCGGCATGAAACGAATCAGGCGCTGGACCTCGAGGATGTGCAGGCGGCCCGCTCTGGCTGGGTCAACACCCGCGGCAGACTCATCATCGGAGTATTTGTAGCCGTCCTTGCCGCGAACCCGCTGGTCGCCGCCGCTGGAAAACGCCCAGCCGCCGTCCTTTGCAGACGGACCGTTTCCGGTGAGCAGAACCACTCCCACCTTCGAGTCTTCTGCGGCGTGAGTCAGCACGCCAACAAGCTCGTCGACGGTCTTTGGGCGGAACGCGTTGCGCACCTCGGGACGGTTGAAAGCAACGCGCACGATGCCCAGATCGATGTGGCGGTGGTAGGTGATGTCGGTGAGATTCTCAAAACCTTGCACCTCGCGCCAAATGGCCGCGTCAAACAGCTCGGATACCTGCTGGGTCATGCTTCTAGACTAACTGTTATGCCCCTAGACGCTAACCTGGCCCAGGCCGCCCGAGCCACCGCTCGGGTTGTTGCCCTGCCCATGCGGGTTGGCTTCCGCGGCGTCAACGTGCGTGAGACCCTGCTGTTTGAGGGCCCTGAGGGTTGGGCCGAGTGGGCTCCGTTTGTTGAATACACCGATGCCGAGGCAGCCGTGTGGCTGGCAGCAGCCCTGGATTACGCGGGCACTCCAACTCCCCCATTGATGCGCGAGCGGATTGGCATCAATGCCACTCTGCCAGCGGTTGCGCCTGATGCAGTTGCCGATGCGCTCGCACCGTTTGGCACGTTCCGCACCGTCAAGATCAAAGTTGCCGAGGCCGGTCAGAAGATGGCCGATGACCTTGCCCGTATCCGAAAGGTGCGCGAGCTTTTCCCGGCTGCTCGGATTCGCCTCGATGCCAACGGTGGGTTCACCGAGGCGGCCGCAATGCAGCTTGGTTACCGTCTGGCACATGATGGCATCGAGCTGGACTACTTTGAGCAGCCGGTTCGCGAACTCGACGAACTGGCCAAACTCAAGGCCAGCCTCAACCCCAAGGGCATTCTGGTGGCTGCCGATGAGAGTGTGCGCAAGGCCGAGGATCCGCTGGAGGTTGCCCGCGTCGGTGCCGCAGACCTACTGGTCATCAAGGCCGCTCCGCTGGGTGGAATCACCCGGGCACTTTCTGTAATTGCTCAGGCCGGGCTGCCGGCCGTGGTTTCCAGCGCGCTTGAGACATCGGTGGGAATTGGCATGGGCTTGCACCTGGCCGGAAGTATTCCGAATTTGGAATACGACTGCGGGCTGGGCACGGTTGCCTTATTTGCCGAAGACGTCTGCGACGAACCACTGATGCCGGTTGACGGCTACCTTTCGGTGCGCAGGGCAGTGCCGAGCGCGGAGAAGATGGCCCGATTGGCCGCCAGCCCGGA
>JAGWUG010000164.1 GCA_028868555.1 Actinomycetales bacterium
ATTTTTGCCATCATCGGCGAGGAACTCGGCATCCTCGGCGCCCTGCTCACCATCCTTCTCTTCATCGCGTTGGGCTGGCTGATCCTGCAGATTGCAGCCCGCGCGGCCGACCGCTACTCGCGCCTGCTCTGCTACGGAGTTGCGGCCTGGATTGTGCTTCAGGCAAGCATCAACATTGCCGTGGTCCTCGGTCTGCTGCCGGTACTCGGTGTTCCGCTTCCGCTGATCTCCTATGGAGGCTCCTCGTTGATTGCCGCCATGGGTGGCATCGGTGTGGTGCTCGGTGTTGAGCGCAAGAACCACCTGGAGTTGGACGGTGGCTACCGCACCGGTCCGCGGAGCCGACGATGACTCGCTACCTGCTCGCGGGTGGTGGCACGGCCGGTCACGTTAACCCGCTGCTCGCCCTTGCCGACCTGATTCGCGATACCGAACCCGATAGCAAGGTTTGGGCATTGGGTACCGCCGAGGGGCTCGAGAGCCGCCTCGTTCCCGAACGCGGATTCGAGTTGCTCACGGTTCCGCGCCTGCCTTTCCCACGCCGACTAAACCTGACTGCCCTCAAGTTTCCGCTTCGCTATGGAGCATCGGTGAAGCGCGTTATTGGCTACCTGAAGCAACACCAGATTGAAGTGGTGGTTGGCTTTGGTGGATACGCCAGCGCACCTGCATATTCGGCGGCCCGCCGGCTGGGTATTCCTGTGGTGATTCACGAGGCCAACGCCTTGCCTGGGATGGCTAACAAGATGGCGGCCAAGCGCGCCGCCGGAGTTGGAGTTGCCTTCCGCAACACCGCGATTCCTCAGGCGCAGTTTGTGGGAATGCCGCTTCGCAAGGAGATCGAGCAGCTGGCCGCTGGCATCACAGTGGCGGATCGTTTTGCGGCTCGAGCACACTTTGGCCTCGACGAATCCACCACCACTTTGTTGGTGACCGGTGGTTCGCTAGGTGCCAAGCGCCTCAACGAGACCATCGAGGCCTCGCGTCCTTCGCTGCGGGCAGCCGGAATCCAGGTGCTGCACATTGTGGGCGACCGGAGCGAGTTAGAAGCAGAGGCCACCGCTGACTTCGTCCGTATCAAGTACTGCGACCGCATGGACTTGGCTATTGCAGCCGCTGACTTCGCGGTTTGCCGCGCTGGCTCGGCAACGGTCAGCGAGTTTGCCGCAATCGGGCTTCCTGCCGTGTACGTGCCATACCCCGTAGGTAACGGTGAGCAGCGCTTCAACGTTGCCGACCTGGTTGATGCCGGAGGCGGGCTAATGTGCCTCGATGCCGACTTCACGCCAGACTTCGTGGCCAGTGTTCTGATTCCACTGGTGTCCGATTCTCGCGCCCGCAACCTAATCGCAAACGCCGCGAAGGCGGTTGGAGTGGCCGACGGATCTGCCCGCCTGCTGGCACTGGTCCAGAGCGTGTTAGCCCGCCGCTAGCCACTATTCGGCATATGCTTTTTGCTAGGCATTGCCAAGTATCGAGGTAGCAAATGATCAAGCCAGACTTTACCCAGCAGGTCCCAGAAGACCTGGGAACCGTGCACTTCGTGGGCATCGGTGGTTCTGGAATGAGCGGTATTGCCGCCATGCTGATTGGCCTTGGTCACAAGGTGACCGGCAGTGATCTACGCGACACCTCCAACGTTGCCCACCTGCGCTCACTTGGTGCCGAAATCTTCATTGGCCACGATGCCAACCACCTGGGAAACCCTGACACCGTGGTTGTCACCAGCGCACTCTGGCCAACCAACCCCGAGTATCTTCTGGCCAAGGAGCGCGGAATTCCCGTGATCCACCGTTCTCAGGCACTTGCCTATCTCACCGGCAAGAAGCGCGTAATCGCTGTTGCCGGAGCGCACGGTAAGACCACCTCGACCGGAATGATCATCACCGCCCTGCTCGAGCTGGGGGAGGACCCCTCGTTCGTGAACGGTGGAGTCATCGCGGCTCTCGGTTCTTCGTCCGCGGCAGGCAGCGGAGAGCTTTTTGTGATTGAGGCCGACGAGTCGGACGGCTCGTTCCTGCACTACGACACCGCCATGGCGCTCATCACTAACGTGGACCCGGATCACCTGGATCACTACGGCAGCCTGGAGGCCTTCGAGGCCGAGTTTGGCAAGTTTGCTCAGGGTGCCCGCGAGTTCGTGGCAATCAGCGCCGACGACCCTGGCGCGGTTCGTGTCACCGGACTTTTGAAGGACAAGCGCACCATTACCTTTGGCCGTGCGGCAGGGGCGGATGTTCGTCTGACCCGCATCGATGCCAGTGGCGCGCGCGTGAACTTTGACTTGGAAGTTGGCGGAAAGAGCCTCTCGGCGGAACTCAGCGTCCCGGGTGAGCACAACGCCATCAACACCGCCGGCGCGCTGGCCGTGCTGGTTGGGCTAGGCCACGATGCCGCTGCCGCGCTGCAGGCGATTGCCGGATTCGGTGGCACCGAGCGCCGATTTGAACTGCACGGCGAGGTTCGTGGAGTGAAGGTCTATGACGACTTTGCTCACCACCCAACCGAGGTTGCCGCCGCCCTCAAGGCCGCCCGCGCCGTGGTTGGCGATGGCCGCCTGATTACCGTTTTCCAGCCGCACCTCTACTCGCGCACCCGTCTGATGAAGAACGAGTTTGCCCACGAGCTGGAGCAGCTGAGCGACGAGGTTGTCGTCCTTGACATCTACGCCGCTCGCGAAGATCCAGAGCCTGGCGTAACCGGCGCCTTGGTTTCCGACGCCTTCGAAAACCAGGCCAAGGTTCACTACGTTCCGGAATGGGATGACGCCCCTGCCGTGGCCGCAAAGCTGGCTCGCGAGGGTGACTTCATCATCACCATGGGCTGCGGCGATGTCTACCGCATGTGCCCTCAGCTCCTAGCCGCCCTGAAGGCCTAGCTTGAGCCCGCTCCCACCTCGGCCACCGGCCGGCA
>JAGWUG010000165.1 GCA_028868555.1 Actinomycetales bacterium
CATGATGTCTGAGAAGCCGCGATTCGCGTATTTGAAGGAAGTCGCCATCGGTGGCGGTGTTGGTCTAGCGGTCTTGCTGCTGGTCATCGTTGGGTTCAGCGTCTCCGGCGGTGTCACACCCACCTCACCTTCCGCTTCACAGACCACCTCGAGCGTTACCCCCTCGGCGTCGGCAACCAGCTCGACGGCTACTTGCTCGGTGCAGGATTTGGTCAATGACGACCGTTTCGGCAACCTACAGGTGCAGGTTGTAAACGCAGCGAATGACCAGGTTTTGCTGGATTACAAGGGTGACCAGCCGGGTTCGACCGCCAGCACCATGAAGTTGCTGGTGGCAACCGCCGCGCTGCAGACTCTGGGCCCCAACTACCGCATCACCACCCGGGTTTATCAGGATCAGGCCGATAAGGGTACTTTGTACTTCATCGGGGCGGGCGACATCACACTCAGCCGAACCGGCCTGGGTAAGTCCTCGGTCTACGAGTCTGCGCCAAAGTTGAGTGACCTCGCGATCGGCATCAACAAGGCGCTCGGGGCCACCCCGGTTACCAAGATTGTGGTCGACGGCTCGCTCTTCGCAGGGCCGCAGTGGCTGCCCTCGGTGGATCAGTCGGAGCGCACCAACGGCTTCCAGAGCCTGACCAGCGCGCTCCAGGTGGACGGCGACCGAGACGACCCAACTAGAGAGACTTCGAAGCGCAGTCTGACCCCCGAGTTCCGTGCCGGCACTTGGCTGAAGAAGGCGATCGGTTCCAACGCCGCCAACGCGACTGTGGTTTCCGGAACCCTGCCGAGCTCGGCGGTGCAGGTAGCTGCGGTTCAGTCGCAGCCAATCAGCAACTGGATTAACCACATGCTGACCGTCAGCGACAACACCCAGGCCGAGGCGCTGGCCCGTCTAGTTTCGATTGACGAGGGCTTCGATGGCTCGTTTGCCTCGCTGGATGCCGCCATCAAGCAGGCGCTGCGCACCTTGCCGAACCTGGATCCGAGCAGTGTAACCATCCTGGATGGCTCGGGTGAATCCCCTCAGAACACCGTTCCGCCAGCCTTCATGGTCAAGCTGATGAAGCACATCGCTGCTGGAGCCGGCAACTTGGCTGTTGAGAAGCAGTCGCTGCCGGTGGCTGGCGAGACCGGTTCGCTGCAGTCGCGCTTCAAGGGCAAGAACATTGACGCCGCAGGTCACGTCTTCGCCAAGACTGGCTGGATCAACCACGGCTACACCCTGGTTGGCTACACCCTGCCTAAGGACGGCAGCACGCTGTTGTTTGCGGTCTACGCGCTTGGCCCAAAGGTCAAGGACAATGCCAAGGATGCCATCGACAACCTGGTCACCGGCATCTACCGCTGCGGTTTGACTCTGGCGCCGGTGCAGTCGGTCACTCCAACTCCGGTCGGCTAGTGGGCTATTCTCGGTGAGCGCCTGGCGCGGCGCTAACCACGAAGATGTCTGGTTTGGCGTAACCCAGGGCTAGGAATTCTGCCTCCACCGAGCGGCTAATCTCGCTGATTTTCTCGATCGGACACAGTGCAATCGCCGCACCACCGAAACCGCCACCGGTCATGCGGGCGCCCACGGCGCCGTGACGAAGCGCGGTCTCCACGGCCGTGTCCAACTCATCGATCGAAATCTCGAAGTCATCACGCATGCTCTGGTGTGACTGGTACAGCAGCTCTCCTATGGCGCGCGGGCCTTGGGCCTGCAGCGCTGCAACGGTGTCCAGCACGCGCTGGTTCTCGGTGATGACGTGGCGAACTCGACGGAAGGTGACATCGTCCAGTAGTTCCTGGGCGCGGGCTAGGTCTGCCGCACTGGCATCACGCAGACTTCTCACACCGAGTGCCGCCGCACCGGCCTCACAGGCGGCTCGACGGCTGGCATAGCCGCCGTCGGCGTGACGGTGCTCAACCCGGGTGTCGATGATCAGCAGTTCTAGGCCCTCTCGTGCGAAGCCGAGGTCAATCACCTGCGAGGATAGGTCGCGGCAGTCCAGGAAGACACCGTGGTCCAGCTGGCCAAGTAGTGAGGCACTCTGGTCCATGATTCCGGTTGGGGCACCAACGATCTGGTTCTCGGCCAGCTGGCCTACGCGGGCTAGGTCGCGCAGTTCTAGGCCGGCATTCCAAAGCTCGTTTAGGGCAACTGCCACCGAACATTCGATGGCGGCCGAAGACGAAAGCCCGGCTCCAACCGGCACATCGGACTCGATGAATAGGTCAAAGCCAGTCTGATTTGCCTTGCCCAGCTCCTTCAGGGCCCACGCCACGCCCAGCGGATAGGCGCTCCAGCCGCTGACGGTTTGGCGGCTTATTTCGGCCACCGGGATCTCGACGACATCAGACGAAAACGATGATGCGACTCGCGCGATTCCGTCGGTGCGCAGGGCGACGGCTGCGAAGGTGCGGCGGCTGATGGCAAACGGGAAGACGAAGCCCTCGTTGTAGTCGGTGTGCTCGCCGATCAGGTTCACGCGGCCCGGTGCGCTCCAGATTCCAAGCGGCTGGTAGCCGTAAAGTTCCTCGAAACCTGCGGCAACTTTCAACTTCAATACGTCAGTCATTTACTTCTCCAATGCCTCTCGCAGCATGCCCGCTACGGTCTCGGGTGGAAGGTCTGCGATGAATGCGCCCATGGCCGACTCCGAGCCTGCCAGGTACTTCAACTTGTCAGCGGCGCGCCTCGGTGAGGTGATCTGCAACTGTAGGCGAACTTTCTCACCACCAGCGATACGCGGGGCTTGGTGCCAGGCCGAAATGTATGGAGTCGGGCTGTCATACAACGCATCGAGTGCATTCAGCAGTCGGTGGTAGATCACCGCGAGCTCATCGCGTTCGGCTTCGGTCAGCTGATCGATTGTGCCCACGTGACGGTGAGGCAGCAGATGGATTTCGATTGGCCAGC
>JAGWUG010000166.1 GCA_028868555.1 Actinomycetales bacterium
GGCCTTCTCCTTTCGCCCGTTATGGGCTCGTTCATCGACGCCATCGGCCGCCGTCGCGTTGCCTGGGCAGCAGAGGCGATCACCGTGCTGACAACAATCGCGTTTCCGATTGTGGCCATGTTCGGGGCAATCAACCTCGGCACCATGATCCTGCTCGCTGTGCTGCGCAACCTAATCGCGCCTGGTGGGCAGTCGGCGCGAAAGGCACTTCTCCCGGATGTAGCGGCCAAGGCCGGCCTGTCACTCGACCGCGCCAACTCGATTCACGAGGCGGTGTTTTCGGCCGGGTTCGCGGTTGGTCCAGCCGTCGGCGCACTCGCGATCGGAGCGTCGGGCGCCTTCTCGGCCTTTTGGTGGGCGGGAGGCGCAGGACTTGCCGCAGCCGCCTTTGCGTTTGCCGTTCGAGTTGTCGAGAAACAGGAGCCAGCATCCGCTGATGATGACAAGAGCAAGCCGCTGCGCTATGCACTCGAGGGGATTAGAGCACTTGGGCGCTACCCGGCTGTGGCCATCATCTTCGCCGCCCTGCTATCGATTAGCTTGATCTACATTCCGACCGAGATGGTCGTTCTGCCGCGCTATTACAACTCGATCGGCATGCCCGAAGGACTCGGAACCCTGATTTCTTGTATGGCCGGCGCGGGTGTGGTCGGCTCGCTGGCCTTCGAGTGGATTCACCGCAGGATGTCATATGCCAACATTCTGCGCACCACGATGTTCGGCATCACTCTGGGCATCGTTCCGATGTCGTTTTTGCCGCCACAGCCGTTCATGCTCATGTTCGGGTTGATTCTCGGCTTCACCTGGGGGCCGGTGATTCCGCTCCTGAACACCGTAGTGCAGACCATGGTGCCGGCAAACCTGCGCGGGCGCGTGTTCAGCCTAGAAATGGCGATCTGGAACGCGTCGCCGATGATCTCGTTTATCGCTGTCGGTGTGGCAGTGGATGCGCTCGGCGTGCAGCCCGTCTACTGGGCGCTCGCGGGCGGGGTGCTGGTGGCGAGCATCCTTGTGGCAATCGCTCCGCAAATGCGAAGTCTCAGTGAAAGCCGCACTCACCAGAGCGATTAACCACCTAGGTCATTTCTGGGAAATCAATAACGAAACAATAAACTTTTCGTGAAACCGCTTACTGAAACCGCTTTCACTGGTTTACCTTTAGACATAAGGACGTGCTCACTACCTCTGCACGCCGGAAGGAAGCCAAATGAAGTTCACCTGGAAGAAGCTCACCGCGGTATTCGCCGTGGCAGCATTCAGCACCTTGGGCCTCAGCGCACTATCGCCAGCTCAAGCCGCCCCTGCAGTCTATGTAGGCGCCAAGATCACTCTCGTCTCGCCAGTTCTAACTGCAGACAACACCAGCGAAGCCGCTAAGAACCAGGCCATGGCCGACGGTTGGGTCACCAACGGTTGGTTCGGTTCGGGCCTCGTTTACCAGCGCTCCTGGTTGCCAGCAGGATCCAAGGTCACCTTGGTCTACCACGTTGCAGACTCGAAGGGTGCTCCGCTAGTCGGCCAGACCGTAATCCTGCGTTGCAACAAGCAGTACTCGGTCTCGACCGCCAAGATCACCTGTAACGGTCAGCCAGTCAAGGATGCCACCGGCTCCGCCGATGGTGGACGCGTCTCGTCGGTCACCGACGTCTACGGAAACGTGAGCTTCGATGTTCAGAACCTCGACTCGACTGGCGAAACCCAGCCTGAGAAGTGGACCGATGCTCCAACGATCTCCGAAGACGGACTCGATGACTACCACGCTCAGTTCTTGCCACAGATTGCCGGCGAGAAGCCTGACCACTCGGTCATCACCGAATTCCACTACTACACCCCAGACGCAACCAAGCCAATGGCCGAGGTCTTCCCAGCGATCCCAACCACCCTGCAGGCAGCTGCTCTGCTAACCGGTAACGCTGTAGTCGGCCAGACCCTGACCGCTGCTCCTGGTTGGTGGACCGGAAACCCAACTCCTTCGGTGAAGTACGCATGGTACCGCTGCACCGTAGTTGGCAAGACCGCGGCCACCACGGCAAAGCCTGCCACCGCTGCCAAGTGTGCAGTGATTTCGGGCAAGACCGCCAAGACCTACAAGCTGACCACTGCTGACAAGGGCAAGTACATCCGTGTCGGCGTAACCGCCACCAACACCGGTGCAACTGGTTACTCGATCAGCAAGTCGACCACGGTCGTCAAGTAGTTCAAGAGGTAAAACACTCAAGGGTGGGGTCATCGCGACTCCACCCTTGAGTTTTCTAAAAAGAGGGATGCTCGAAATGTTCAAAAAGTCACTTCTGGCCGTGTTGTCTGCCACCCTGCTGTTCAGCGGAATCGCGGCAGCGCCAGCGAACGCAGTCACCATCAAGGTGACTTCAGCCCCGGCGATCAACAAGTACGCCACGGTCGGCACTAAGGTGACCGCCACCCTCGCAAAACTAAATGTCAAGACCACTAAGGTTTCACTGCAGTGGTTCTATAACGGCAAGGCAATCCCAAAGGCTACCGCCGCCACATACGTGATTTCTAAGACTCAAAAGACCGGAACCCTGCAGCTAGTTGAGACCGCGATGGTCGGCTCGACTAAAAAGGTGCTGGCCTCGAACACCATCGAAATCGGAAAGCTCTGGGTTGGCGGTGTCGCCACCCTGGCATACACCGACGCGAATCAAACATCCGTGACCGTAAGCATTCCTCAGGTGCTACCGAAGCCCGCAGAAGTGACCTACGGCTGGCTGCGCGACAACTTTGACATTCTCAGCGACGGCAAACCGGTTCGCGAAATCGGTGTCGCCGATCACGGCGCAACCCTCGCTGCCAAGATCGAGTTCAAGGCTCCAAAGGGATACACCGGCGTAACCCTCTATACGAACGATGTTTCGCCAGCCGAGGTCACCAGAACCTACGAGAC
>JAGWUG010000167.1 GCA_028868555.1 Actinomycetales bacterium
CCGTAAAAAATGTTTTCAGTCCGAAGACCGAAGTTTTTTCGAAAGCCTCGGAATTTTGAGGCATTCAAGTTTGATTTGACTATTCAGATTGCGCTTGGCAATCTGTCTAATCCAAATTGACAAGGTTTCAAGATAAATCTTGAAGCCAAGTTGTTTGGCATCGACATTTGTGCACACTGTTGAGTTCTCAAGGATCGGATGCATCTGAGGCTTTGCATTTCTGCTGGGGCTTCAGAGCAACTTCTCTAACTTACCTGTTTCCTGGCAGCTTGTCAAACCGACTCGCCGGATCCGTTTTTCAGGGAAGTTCAATCATAAACGTTCAGATAACTACCTGCAATAGGCATTTGCTCTAAGGCTTTTGATTGGCTGCGTCTTGAGCTGGGCAACCTTCAGGATTCAGAACCTTCTTGGTTTTGGCCGCTTGCTTTGGGCAACAAAGAAAACATTACGGGAAGGTAACGGGGATGTCAAATCAACCCAGTCTTACCCCCAAATTCCGCGTCATTCCGCGGGTTTCAGGGGCGTCCGAAAGTGAATTTCTGGGGTCAAACGCCAAATTCGCGAATATTTCTTTCAAAAACTTTTCAAAATGGGGCGAATTCCGCGCCAGAACGGGCATCGGTGGGGTCCCGGAATAAGCCGAAAGCCCAGTAACCACGCGGATTACTGGGCTTTTTGGCTTTTCTGAAGATTTGCTAGTTGCCGGCGAAGATTCCCGCCAGGGTCTTCTTACCGCGACGCAGAACCGCGAACTTACCGTGAATGAGGTCATCGAGGGTTGCGGCCTCATCGGTGATCTTCACGTTGTTCACGTAGACGCCACCCTCCTTGATGGCACGACGGCCAGCGGAGATTGAGTCAGTTAGCCCAGTGTCCTGCAATAGCTGAACAATGCTGGCGCCCTTGATGGCGTTGGTGTTTGGCAGTTCACCCAGCGCGCCGGCGAGGGTTGCCTCGTCCAGGCTGGTCAGCTCACCCTGACCAAAGAGCGCGGCGGAGGCATCGATGGCACCTTGCGCCGCAACATTGCCGTGCACCAGGGAGGTCACTTCAAAGGCGAGCGCCTTCTGGGCCGCGCGCTTGAAAGGCTCAGATGCGGTCTGCTCTTCCAACTGTGCAATCTGATCGCGGTGCAGGAAGGTGAAGATCTTGAGCAGCTTGATCACATCGGCATCGTCCACGTTCAGCCAGAACTGGTAGAACGCATACGGACTGGTGAACTCGGCGTCGAGCCAGACGGCGTTGCCCTCCGACTTGCCAAACTTCTTACCGGTGTGGTCGGTGATGATTGGGGTGGTGAGCGCGTGAGCACTAACTCCCTCTACGCGGTGAATGAGGTCGGTACCGCTGGTGAGGTTTCCCCACTGGTCGGAACCACCGGTCTGCAGAATGCAACCGAAGCGACGGTAGAGCTCCAGGTAGTCCATGCCCTGCAGGATCTGGTAGCTGAACTCGGTGTACGAGATACCGGCATCGGAGTTGAGACGGGCCGAGACCGAGTCCTTACTAAGCATCTTGCCCACGCGGTAGTGCTTACCGATGTCGCGGAGGAAGTCAATGGCGGACATTGGTGCGGTCCAGTCCAGGTTGTTCACCAGGCGTACCGCGTTGGTACCCTCACTGGAGAGGAAACGCTCCATCTGGAAGGCCAGCTTGGTGACCCACTCCCCCACGGTCTCCTTGGTGTTCATGGTGCGCTCGGCGGTTGGGCGAGGATCGCCAACCAGTCCGGTGGCACCTCCCACGATTGCCAGCGGGTTGTGCCCCGCCAACTGCAAGCGACGCATCAGCAGAAGCTGGACCAGATTTCCCAGGTGCAGCGAAGGAGCGGTTGGGTCGAATCCGCAGTAGTAGGTGATTACGCCCTCGGTGAGTAGCTTTTTGAGCTCGACCTCATCGGTGGATTGATTTATGAGGCCACGCCACTGGAGCTCATCCCAAACATTGGCAAAGCTTGGGTCATTGCTCTGGGCTGCCAGAATCTGCGGGTTTGCCACGATGCTTCCTACCTAGCCGGCCTGGCCGAGACGCGGGGCAACCAGACGGCGGAGTGCCGAGAGCTGCTCGAGAACGCGAGGCAGCGCGGTGCCACCAGCACCGGCACGAGCACGAATGGAACCCTGAACGGTGAGGACCTCGCGGACCTCGGGGGTGAGGTGCGGTGAGATGGCGGCCATGTCGCCGTCTGGAACCTGGTGCAGTTCGAGTCCATGCTGCTCGCAGTAGGAAACCAGTTCGCCAGTGATTTCGTGGGCGTCGCGGAAGGCTACCTTCTGCTTCACCAACCACTCGGCAACATCGGTGGCCAGCGAGAAGCCGGCCGGAGCCAGCTCTTCCATACGCTCGGTGTTGAAGGTCATGGTCTGAACCATGCCGGTAAAAGCAGGGAGCAGAACGAACAGGGTGTCGATCATGTCGAAGATCGGCTCCTTGTCTTCCTGGAGGTCGCGGTTGTAAGCCAATGGCAGACCCTTGAGCGTTGCCAACAGTCCGGTGAGGTCACCGATTAGGCGACCCGCCTTGCCGCGAGCCAGCTCTGCAACATCAGGGTTCTTCTTCTGCGGCATGATCGACGAGCCGGTGCTGTAGGCATCGGCCAGCTTGATGTAGCCAAACTCGGCGGTTGCCCAGACGATGATTTCCTCTGCGAAACGCGAAAGGTTGATGCCCATCATGGTGGCGATGAAGCCAAACTCGGCGGCCACGTCGCGACTAGCGGTGGCATCGATGGAGTTTGGGGTTGGCGCTGCGAGCCCAAGTTCCTGGGCAACCAGGTTTGGGTCGAGCCCAAGGGTGTTGCCCGCGAGTGCACCGGCGCCGTAAGGCGAAAGCATGGCACGCTTTCGCCAGTCGTCTAGGCGCTCCAGGTCGCGCTGCAGCGGCCAGGCGTGGGCAA
>JAGWUG010000168.1 GCA_028868555.1 Actinomycetales bacterium
GAACGAGTCGGCCTGGTCCTTGCTAACTCCGCCCAGAGACGCGGTAGCACCGGCCGGCAGGGTGACCTTAGCAAGGCGCTTGTTGACCTCTGCGGTGATGCCACCGAGGTTGTCGCCAACTGGCTTCAACGAGACGGTAGCGGTTGGAGTGCCCTGCTCGCTGGTCACGGAGGTTGGAACCAGAGTCTGCGAAATCTGAGCCAGGCTGCTGAGCTTAAC
The DNA here is from genome assembly GCA_028868555.1 of Actinomycetales bacterium. GTDB lineage: Bacteria > Actinomycetota > Actinomycetes > Actinomycetales > Microbacteriaceae > Rhodoluna. The sequence goes on from JAGWUG010000168.1 coordinate 220, forward strand.
GTTTCCACTCGCGGTTGGAATGGCGATGGCACCAACCTCAGCCACGGTTGCCGGGGTCTTAGCCTGCACCACGTAAATCGGTGTGCTTACGCCGTCAACGTTGATCTTGCCAATCGAACTTGGGTTCATGGTGGAGGCAAGGATGCCCTCAACCGCAATCTCGCTCAGACCCAGCTGTGCGGCCTTGGCGCGGTTGACGGTCACCTGAAGGGTGCGCTGTTCGGTTGCCAGAGAGTTGGTGATTTCGGAAACATTCTTGGTTCCGGCCATGGCCTTTGCCACCGATGCGAGGGCAGCCTTCAGAACCGAGTCCTTAGAGGCAGAAACCTTGATGTCGATGGTTCCGGTGCTGCCGAACGAGCCGCCGGTCTGAAGCTTGACCACACCAAGCGAAGGGTCGGCTGCCGCCTTGGCGAGCACGCGCTTTTGGAGAGCCTGCTGGTCGATTCCCTCGACGGTGGTGATCTGGAGCATGATGCCACCCGCGGCGGCACCAAACGCTACGCGACCATCGCCAGCGCTACCAACGGTGGAGAGCACAATCTTCACGTTCTTCTCGGCCAAAACAATGGCCTCAAGCTTCTTGGCGGCGGTGTTGGTCTGGTCGAAGCTGCTACCGGCCTTGATCTCCTGGTTGAGAACAAAGTTGTTGCTGTCAGAGTTGCCGATGAAGTTGGTCTTGAGGAACGCGGACATTCCAAAGGTCAGCATCAGAATCAGGAAGGCGGCAACCAGAGTCACAACTGGACGGGCCTGGGTGGCCTTTAGAACCGGCAGGTAGCCGCGCTGCAGCCAAGACTTGCGCTCGCGCTCTTCCTCGGCCTCACGCACCTGCTCGGCCAGCTTCTTGGCGTTCTTGTCGGCGGCATCGTTGGCTGGTGCCTTGAGGAACCAGTAGGCCAGAACCGGAACGATAGTGAGCGAGACGAACAGCGATGCCAGCAGGGCAACTGCGAAGGTCAGCGCGAATGGGCGGAACAACTGACCCACCAGGCCGCCAACTAGGGCGATTGGTAGGAACACTGCAACGGTGGTGATTGTGGCCGCAGTGATGGCGGCAGAGACCTCGCGCACCGCATTGAGCACGGCTTTGCTCTTTGGCTCGCCGTAAGCCAGGTGACGGTTGATGTTCTCAATAACCACGATGCTGTCATCAACAACTCGACCGATGGCGATAGTCAGAGCGCTCAGGGTGAACAGGTTGAGCGAGTAGCCCGAAACGTTGAGGCCAATGAAGGTAATGAGAACCGAGGTAGGGATGCTGATTGCGGTCACCAACGTGGAGCGCAGCGACATCAGGAAGAGCAGAATGACGACGATGGCGAAGCCAAGGCCGAGGAGGCCTTCCTGGTTTAGATCCTGCAGGGACTTCTCAACGTATGGCGCCTGGTCGAATTCGGTAACGATGGTGACATCGCCCAGCTTCTGCTTCAGGGTTGGAATTGCTGCGGCAACGGCGTGGCTAAGTGCAACCGAGTTGCCGTCCTGAGTCTTGGTTACGGCAATGCTCAGGGCTTCCTTGCCGTTAACGCGCGAGACCGAAGTGGTTGGTGCTGGTTCCAAAGATACCGATGCAACCGAACCGAGAGTGACCGCGGTGACCGAGGTCTTTACGGTTGGGGTAAGGCCGCTGAGCGCGGACGATAGGGCAGATCCGCCGGACATCGAGCTTGGGTAGCCGCCGGCAGTTGCACCGGAAGGCATGCCGCTACCGGTTGCTCCGGTCGCGCCGGTTGCGCCACCGAGCAGAGCACCCAAGCTGGCTGCGCTAGGGGTGCTAACGGTGGTCTTGGTGCCGATCAAAGGGAGGCTTCGTAGGGCAGCGAGAGTCTCGACCGGACGTCCGGTTTGAATGGTGAGCTGACCCTTGGCATCGGTGATGGAACCGGCTGCAAGAACCATGCCGTTTGAGGCAAGTGCGGTGGTGATTGACTGCTGGGTTACGCCGGCTGCCGCCATCTTGGAGGCGTTCAACTTTAGGTTGATGCGGTTGGTCTTGATGCCATCAACGGTGATGGTGTTCACTCCGGCAATCGAGCCGAGAACTGACTTGGCAACATCCTCAATCTTGGTGCCGATGACAGCGTTATTGCCCGAGTTGGCAGAGACGCCGAGAGCGACGATTGGGATGGAGTTCAGCGAGCCGCTGAGCAGCTTTGGGGTGAGGCCAGATGGCAGTCCGGTGACGGTTGCCAGAGCCGAGTTGATGCGCTCGTTTACCTGAGCGGTGGTGGTGCCGTAGTCAAAGCTCACGCGCACAATGCTGATGTTGGCCTGCGAGGTAGTTGAGGTGGAGCTAACGCCATCCTGGGCGCGAACCGCTGCCTCAACGATACGCGAGACCTGAGAATCCACCACGGTAGGTGATGCGCCCGGATAGGCGGTAACGATGGCTGCCTGTGGCACCTCAATCGAGGGGAAAAGTTCCTGGCGCAGCGAACTGAGTGAGACCACTCCAAAGATGGCGATGATCACGGTGATCAGCGCAACAACTGAGCGGTTTGCTAGGGAAAGTTTGGCAAGACGGAACAATTTTCCTCCGATGGAATACTGACTCTGAAGTCTATCCAGCCCAGTTAACGGTTTATAGCGTTTCTGACGCCTGTGTAAGCAAACTTGGATTTGCCTGCAGTTATTCCGCTCCTACTGGAAGTGGCAGACTTAGCCCGTGGCTGAAT
>JAGWUG010000169.1 GCA_028868555.1 Actinomycetales bacterium
AGGTCCTGCGCGCTCTGATTGGTGAGCTGAAGCACCAGCCAGTCTTGGGCAATACGCTGCGCCCAACCACCGATGTTGCTGATCGCGTTGGCCGTGAACAGCAGCCGGAAGTTGCGGTGTTTTAGGGCTCGGAAGCCACCCTTCGGACTGGCCGGCAGCTCAATAGAACCGGTGTCCGCGGGGATGCTCATGAGGTTAGTCTAGGCTCGCTTGTTTCCAGCCGCGCCAGCCACCAGAAGCGCAATAACCAGGAAGCCGGCGATCACATAGAACATGTTGAGCATGCCCATCTGGTCGGCCAAGAGTCCAAGCAGCGGAGGACCGGCCAGGAATGCGCCGTAACCCCAGGTTGCAACAAATCCCACGCGCTTGGCGGAGTTTTCGCCCTCACCCGCTGCCGAAAGGAACAGCGGGAAGCCCAGGGCAACGCCCGCACCCCAGAGTGCAGCACCGATCCAACCGACCACCAGGTTTGGCGCACCGAAGATGACCATGAGCACACCGGCAACACCGATGGCCGCGAACAGCTGCAGGGCGCGACCCTTACCGATGCGGTCGGCCACCGCTCCGCCGTAGAAGCGAACCAACACCATACCCACGAAGAACAGGGTGAATCCAAAACCTGCATTAGCCGCAGTGGCGTGGTAACCCTGGGTGAAGCCGAGTGCCATCCAGTCACCCGCGCCACCCTCGGCCAGGGTGATGCCCAAAATACCAAGGCCAAACAGCACCAGCACGAAGGCAAACCAGTGGGCCGGCTTAGCGGTGCCATCGGTGTGGGTTTCACCAGCAGTCTCAACACCGATGCCCGCGGGCAGGTGCCGTGAAAGCAGGAACGGCAGAACCGCCGCGACGATGGCCAGCGGCAGGGTGGTCCAGAGCAGACTGAAGTTGGCGGCCGCGGCCAGTGCTCCCCAACCGGAACCGGCCAGGGTGCCAACCGAGTAGCCGGCGTGCATGCGAGGCATCAGGGTCTTGCCCACCGCCTTCTCCAGGGCGGTGCCATCCACGTTTACCGAGACATCGGTGATGCCCATGAAGCCACCCATGATGAAGGCGAAGACGATGTATGGAATGGTGGAGTGCGACTCAATGAGCAGGGTGTTGAGAATGACAAGAAGTGCTAGCGATGGATAGAAGGTCATGATCCAGCGCTTGGTGCCCCAGCGGGCAATGAGGCGACCAACCAGGTTCAGTCCGATGATTGAGCCAACGCCGGTGCCGAGCAGGATGAGTCCCAGTTGGCTCGCGGTCACTCCAAGGTCTTCCTTGACCAGTGGCATGCGGGTGAGCAGGGCGGCCCAAGAGGCTCCCATGAAGACGAACAGCACCACGTTGCTGCGGTGCCAGTTCTTTACCTGGGCGGGGCTGAGGGCATCGGTGTTTGAACTCATTGCTTCAGTCTAGGGAAGCGGGCACCCGAAAAAGCGTGTAAACCCTTACAAGTGAACGGTTTTGAACCGTGTCGCCGGTAACCCGGTTGGCGTAGGCTATGGGGGTGAGTCAAAGGTTTGGACAGAACGCCCGCAGTGGTTCGAAGGTCGCCTTTATCTTGCTCGAGGCCGCCTCTTTCGTCGGCATCCTCGGGGGCTCCATGGTTTTCATGCTTCTCCCCTGGACCGCGGTAAACCTGGCGCACTCGTCCCTCACCGCCGGCATCATGATCTCGCTCAGCAACATTCCGGGATTGGTGCTGTCACCGCTGATGGGTTCGGCCATCGACCGCTTCGGCCGTCGCCGCATGGCCATCATCATGCAGTTCGTCGTGATCTTCAGCTCGCTCGCCTTCCCGCTCACCGCCCTGTTTGGCTGGATGAACGTGCCGGCACTCATCATCCTCGCAATGGTTCGCGGCCTGGTTGGAAATGCACCGATGTCCGCTCGCAAGGCGCTTCTACCCGATGTGGTGGCGGGGTCAAACATCTCGCTGGAGAAGGCGAACGGACTACACGAATCCATCGCCGCCGGTGGATTTGCGATTGGCCCGGCATTGGCATCGGTGCTGATTGGGGCTTTTGGCACCTTCAATACCTTCTATGTGGTGGCCAGCTTTGAGTTGGTTGCCGGTCTGATTGCCATGGCCATCCTGGTGCACGAGCATCACGAGGCCCACGAGGCCGAGGAGAAGGCGGGCGCAGTGGCGTACATTCTCACCGGCTTCAAGACCGTGAGCAAAGTGCCATCGGTGCTCATTCTGCTGCTCACTTTTGCGGTACTGGCAACCGTGTATCTGCCAACCGAAATGGTTGTGCTCCCCAACTACTACTCCAGCATTCACGACGCCAAGTCCATGGGCTTCCTGCTCTTTGACATGGCTATCTTCACCATGGTGGGTTCGTTCCTGTTCGAGCGAATCGCTCGCTATCTCTCCTACGCTGCAATCATGCGCTGGGCCATTCTCTTGGTCGCCGGATCAATGATTCCAATGGCGTTCCTGCCACCGAGCTGGGTCATGTTTGTTTGCGGAGCCGTTCTGGGTCTGGCCTGGGGTCCGCTGCCTCCGCTGGTAAACGTTGTGGTTCAGCGCAAGATTCCTGCAAACCAGCGCGGTCGCGTGTTTAGCCTTGAGGCCACCATCTGGACCGGTGGCCCAATGATCAGCATGGGCCTGGTTGGCTGGGGAGTAGACGCCCTCGGCGTCCGCCTGATGTACCCGATAATCGCTGGTGCCGTGGTGGTCACCGCTCTAATCCTCAGCACCCGCAAGTCGGTGAAGGACCTAAACACGGCCGATTACTCCGACGATGAGCCACCTACCGCGGGAATGTCATCGGTGCCTTCTGAGGTTGGTGCCTAAATGTCGGCGAGCAGCCTGAGCCTGGAGCGTGCCTAAATGCTAGTAACGCCACAGCAGCAAATGGTGTTCTTCACCCTGCTGTC
>JAGWUG010000170.1 GCA_028868555.1 Actinomycetales bacterium
GGCGCCCGCGGCGAGACCAAGTACACCATCAAGATCAACCTCATGTTGCTCGGCGCATCGGTGATTGTTGCCGTTCTGCTGGCACTCTACGGTGGCAGCCTGTTCTAAACCGCTACTTAGCGTTTTCAAAGCCGGCCCTGCGCGCCACCCTGGAGAGGGTTGCGAGTAGGGCCGGTGCCGTTAACCAGAGCAGGACTAGGGTGGTCACGGCTCGGCCGGTGTCCCAGAGCAAGCCTCCGGTCACCAGTTCAAAGTTGAAAAATCGCACTAGGTTTTCAAACACCGATGCCCCCGGCACATATCCGAGCGCTCCACCCTGGCCAGCAAGGTATGGCCAGTTCCACATGGTCATGAGCCCGCCGTATAGGTAGGCGCCAAGCAACCCAAACGCGCTCAACCAAGCCAACTGTGCCCAGCGCCTCCTGGGGTGGGGGAGCGCGCCAGCCAGGAATCCCAACAGGCCGGCCGCCATCATTTGGAACGGCAGCCATGGGCCAAAACCTCCGGTTAGTAGTGCGGAGACCAGCAGGGAGCCCGCGCCTACCAGATAGCCAAAGCTTGTACCCAGGGCGTACCCACCGATGAGTATCAGGAAGAAGATGGTCTCGATTCCGGCGGTACCGGCTCCGAGCATCCGCACCACCGAGTTCAGTGCGATGAACACTCCAAGCACCGCGATTTGCCGTGAGTTGAGTTCGCGTGAACCCACCGCAACCAGCATCAGCCCGATGAGAACCGGCATGAGCACCATAAACGTAGATTGGGCAACCCGGCTCTGGTCTGGAGAAGCAGAACCCACGAGTAGTGGCCACAGGAAGGCGACGATCGAAATGATGGCGATGGCAGCCACCAGAGATTTGGACAGGATTGGTCCGGCTAGCTTCATGCCAACACCGCCGCAGTCGGTCCGGCTTTTGTTACCCGGCCGTCCTTGAGGGCAAGACAGCTAGATGTGACTCGAAGGAGAAACTCGCGGTCGTGAGAGGCTACAAGAATGGCTTGCCCACGTGCAGCCAACACTTCTAGTTGCTGAGCGAGTGCCTCGCGGGCTTGATAATCCAGGCCGCGGGTTGGCTCATCCAGAAGCAAGACCCTCGATTTCTTGTTCAACTGAATGGCCAGTGCAAGCGCCAGTTGTTGACCGGAAGACAAGTCACGTGGATGTAGAGCGTGATCAATCTGCCCAACCAAATTCTCAAGCAGGGTAGCAGTGGCCCCAAGGCCGGCACCCGCAAATTGGTCCGCGTCGCGAAGTTCCTCTTCAACCGAGTGCATCAAAAGCAAGTCGCTGGCACTCTGCGGCACCATTGCGACCTCTCGCAGTCGTTCCTTTAGATTCTTTGGGATGTGGGTGAGGGTTCCCGCATCGTTGCGCATCTCAACCGAACCCCCGTGGGTGGTTTCCCCTTGGAGTGCCCAGAGCAGCGAACTCTTGCCGGAGCCATTAGGCCCATAAATCCCAGTAATCGAGCCCTCGCAGAGCCTTAGGTTCACGTTTTCGAGTGCAGGTGTTCCCCCGTATTGCACCGAAACCCTAGAGGCAACAAGAACCGGATTGGAATCTGGTGTTTGAAGGAGTGTGGACGATGTGTCCTTGTGCGCTGAACGGGGCATAAGGCCTGCCTCGCCCGCCACAGACTCGAAGGCTTGGGGGTCACTGTGTTTGGTAATAACACCGTCTGCGCCAACCACCGTTAGTGAGTCAACCCGTCCAATTAGGCGGTCAACTCGGTGCTCCGCCAGGATGACGGTGACTCCACTGCGGTGTGAGAGACTCTCAAGTACGGCAAGAAGTGAATCAGCGCTGGCTTGGTCCAGCTCGCTGGTTGGTTCGTCAAGCAGCAAAATTTGCTGCCCCGCCGCCAGGGCGGCACCGATGGCAACCCGCTGCTGGAAGCCACCGCTCAATTCGTCCAACGGTGAATCCAAAACCTCGGTCAAATCGAGAGCGGCCGCTATTTTGGCGATTCGGGTGGCCATGGAGTCCGGAGCAACGCCGAGTTGCTCCATTCCAAATGCGAGCTCTTCACGAACTGTGTCGGCCACAAAGGACGCCTCGGCCAGCTGATTCACATAGCCGACCAGGTGGGCAAAGTCGTGAGGTTCGCGCCCGGTTAGGTCACGACCATCGATGGCCACAGAACCTGTTAGATTGCCACCAGTGAAGTGCGGGGCCAAGCCATTCATGGCTCGCAGGAGAGTGCTCTTACCGGCGCCAGTTGCGCCGGCAATTAGAGCGAACTCTCCAGCCGAGTACGCAACCGACACGTCCTTCAGTACCGGGTCGCTGTCAGTCTGAAACGAGAAACTCACCTTTTTCAAGCTGATCATGGGCGCCACTCCAAGATCTGTCCCGTTGGACTGTAGTTTGCGACTGCCGTCACCAAAACCAGTCCAAGGCAGAGGAGTCGAATTAGCCAGTCGCCAGCCGTGGCGGAGGCTGTGATTAGTCTGGTTCGCACCCGGTACATGCCCGCGAGCCGCGCCGAGACCGCAATGCAGATCAAACCCAGAGCGAATGTAAGCAGCCCAATGACTACAGAGAAACCGCTGGCCAACAGCAGGTAACAAGCCGTGCCAAAGAGCATCACACCGATGCCCGCCGCAGCCCTGGCCGAATAGACCACTCGCAACCGCATGGCGCCGCGTCGACCGAAGCCTCGCGAATCCATGGAAGCCGCCAGATCGAGCGAGCGCTGAATGGTGTCTTCTAGAACGGGAATGATGATTCCGCGCAGTCCGGCTAGACCCGAAGAGCTGCCGCGGAGCGCCCGAGCCCGCCTCACCCGATTGAGGCTGGCGATTAGCTGGGGCGCAACATTGAGGGCAATCGTTGTTGCCGTAGCGAATTCATACAGCACGGCTGG
>JAGWUG010000171.1 GCA_028868555.1 Actinomycetales bacterium
TTCGGTTGGAAAAACCTAAACAACCGCGGCTCGGTCATGGAACTCAACGGACTAAAGCTGGGCTGGGTGGGCATCGATGACATGCACGATGGAATCGCCGATCTTGGTTCGATTGCACCATCGGTGGCTGGACTGGGCAAGGTTGACGTTCTGCTGGGCGTGACCCACGCGCCTTATCTGGCGGGCATTGAGGCCATGAACGACGCCGGCGTTCAGGTGCTCTTCGGTGGCCACACTCACGGCGGTCAGGTTTGCGTTCCAGGCTACGGAGCACTCACTACAAATTGTGATTTGCCAACCAAAGCGGCCAAGGGCCTGAGCAGTTGGAGTCGCGGCGGACGTCAAATGTGGCTGAATGTTTGCGCCGGTTTAGGAACCAGCATCTACGCGCCGGTGCGCTTTGCCTGCCGCCCAGAGGTGCGAGTAATTACGCTGGTCGCAGCCAACTAGTTGACTGTTCAGCCGATCAGCTCTAGCTAGTTTGGCCCAGCGCCCAAGCCTTAGGGCCAAGCACGATGTAGGCACCTTCGGTATTGGTGCAGCGAGCGGTATCAACCGAAACGTAGCAGCTGAACGGCGCCACACTGATGCGCTGACCGTCCAGCAGAGTCTGCGCTCCGCTCGGATCGGTGAATGCGCCACCTAGACATGGGAAGAATGCGGCATCGGTGCCATCGGTTGGTTTAGTGTCTTTCAGCTCAACCTGGTAGCCGTAGCTGTAGTCACAACTGGACGGAACCGGCACCGGAGCGTAGAGAGTTGCAACCTCAGACTGCTCGCAGATGGCCAGCTTGAAACTTGGGGAGATGGTGCACCAGGTTGGGCCGCTGCCCACCTTGAAGACGTAGTCGCCGGTGCTCTGCACGAAGGTTGCAGGGTCAACATCAATCACTGATGCTGGCGCAGGACCTGGGATCAGAGTTGGGTCGATGACCGGAGTGTTTCCACCGTTGGTAGGCGCAGCGGTAGGACTGCCGGTGCTGGTGCAACCGACGAGTGAGAGGCCCAGCACGAGAACTGCCCCCAGAACCACTACCTTGCGCATGCCTCTAGGCTACTCCCACTGAATGGAAAATCCCCGAAGCCACGGCGTTTTGCGGGCTTCGAGGATTGAAGTTTTCCAGCTAGTTTCTAGAACTCCTTGGCAACCAGCTCGGCGATCTCATAGGTGTTGAGAGCGGCGCCCTTACGCAGGTTGTCACCCACCACGAATAGATCGATGGTGTTGTCGAAGTCGAGAGCCTGACGGATTCGGCCAACGAAGGTTGGGTCCTGGCCGGCAACCATGTTTGGGGTTGGGTACAGGCCGTTGGCTGGGTCGTCAACCACCTTAATGGTTGGCTGCTGACCAAGAACATCGCGAACCTCGTCTGGAGTGAGGTTCTCGGCGAAGGTGGCGTGCACGGTGAGCGAGTGCGCAACCTGAACTGGCACGCGAACACAGCTAGCAGCAACCTTCAGGTCCTTGATGCCAAGGATCTTGCGGCTCTCGTCGCGAACCTTCATCTCCTCGGAGGTGTGGCCACCGGCCTTAAGCGAACCCGCGAAAGGAATCACGTTCAGAGCGATTGGCTGCGACCATGGCGACTCGCTCAGGTCGTTTCCGGCGGCGGCAAGCGCAGCCTTAACGTCGTTGGTGTTGGTACCCAGGGTGGCATCCTTGCCAACTACGGCAAGCTCCTTGGCCAGTTCATCGATGCCAGCCGCACCAGCACCCGAAACAGCCTGGTAGCTGGAGACGATGAGCTCCTTGAGGGTCCACTTGCGGTGCAGGGCGCCCATGGCGGCCATCATGGTGAGGGTGGTGCAGTTTGGGTTGGAGATGATGCCCAGCGGACGGTTCTTGGCCTGCTCTGGGTTTACCTCTGGTACCACCAGTGGAACCTGGTCGTTCATGCGGAATGCACCCGAGTTGTCTACGGCAACCGCGCCGCGCTCGGCGGCAATCGGAGCCCAGACCTCGGAGACCTCGTCTGGAACATCGAACATGGCAATGTCGATGCCGTCGAATGCCTCTGGAGACAGCGCAACTACGGTGACGTCTTCACCGTGAACCTTGATCTTCTTGCCAGCCGAACGTGGGCTGGCAATCAGACGAATCTCGCCCCAAATGTTCTCGCGGTTGTTGATGATGTCAATCATCACGGTTCCTACGGCACCGGTGGCACCGACGAGGGCGAGGTTTGGCTTGCGGCTCATGCGCACTGTCCTTTCTTAGGGGCTTTGTTTGAAGTGTGTTGGTTAGCGACCGGTACCGGCGTAAACCACGGCCTCGGTGTCGCTGTCCAGACCGAATGCGGTGTGAACTGCGCGGGCTGCTGCATCCAGCTGCTTGCTTGAGGTAACCACCGAGATGCGGATCTCGGAGGTGGAGATCATCTCAACGTTGATTCCGGCCTCGGAGAGCGCCTTGAACAGGGTGGCGCTTACGCCGGAGTGGGTGCGCATACCGGCACCAACCACGGAGAGCTTGCCGATGTCGGCGTCCTGCTCCAGTTCGCGGAAGCCGATGGTGCTCTTGGCTGCATCGATGGCGCCGGCAACGCGGCCGAGGTCACCGAGTGGCAGGGTGAAGGAGATGTCCGCAACGCGGTCGGTTACGTCCGAGCCGGTTGGGTTGTTCTGAACGATCATGTCGATGTTGGCGTCTGCCTCGGCAACCACCTTGAACAGCTCAGCTGCCTTGCCTGGCTCGTCAGGGATGCCGATAACTGTGATCTTGGCCTGGCCCTTGTCGGCTGCTACGCCGGAAACGATTGGTTCTTCCACGGTGACTCCTGCTGGCTTGGTTGAGTAAACGATGGTTCCTGGATCGGTGCTGAAGGTGGAGCGCACGCGCAGGTCAACGTTGTGACGGCG
>JAGWUG010000172.1 GCA_028868555.1 Actinomycetales bacterium
CGGTTTGCCTCTTGGGGTCCGAGAATGGCCAAACCTGCACTCACGCTAACCTGCGCCTGGTGCCCGGCCAGCTTGGTGTTGAACGCCAGCTCCTGCGCAAAGAGGCGGGCTCGCTTCTCCACCTCGCGGGCACTGCGGGCGCTTAGTAGCACGCCAAACTCGTCGGCGCTAAGGCGGGCAACCTGCTCGTGCCCTTGGGCCAGCAGGCTCAAGCGGCGGGCCACCTGCATCAGCAGGTCGTCACCCACCGCGTATCCCAACGATGCATTCACATCGCGGAAGCGGTCGATATCCAAAAGCAGCAGGCCAACGGCTCTCTGGCTCTTGGCTCCGATGCGCACCGCTGCATCTACGGCACGAGTGAAGGCTGCACGGTTTGGCAGCTGAGTCAACTGGTCGTAGTCACGCTGGTGGTCCAGCATGCGCAGGTGACCGTCCCGGGTACTCATCACCTGAAGGGCCTCTTGTACTCGGCTCAACGCCAACGCGGCATCTTCGGGCTGGGTGTGTTCCTGTCCGGCCACCAACAGCAGCTCGCCGCCGTGGTTACTGATGAAGTCCAGCGACAGCAGCGGCATGGTCTGGCGGAGGTCGGCCTTGATGCGGGCCAGCACTTCCTGGGTCTTGGCTCCGCTGCTAATCATCTCCAACCAGCTGGCGCTCTGCTGCTCGAGTTCGTGCAGAAGTTTGAGGCGGCGCTCGGCAACTTCAAGATCTTCACGCTGTGCCGCCAGGTCGTTTGAGGTCTTGCGGTAGTTGGTGATGATGTCAATGGCCAGCCAAGAAGAGAGCGCCAGACCAAGCATCAGAATCAGAATCAGAACGCCGGCCTGCACCAGCTCGCTCTGGGCACGTGCATCGGTGACGGCCAGAATTTGGGCGCGCGAGAGCCGGGTGAACTCACCGTTTAGGGCAATGACCGCGCTGCGGAAGTTGCTCAGCGTGCTGTTGTAACCGGCCAGGTAGGCTTCACGGTCTTTGTCACTGATGGCGGTCATACCGCGAATGATTTTGTCTATGCCAGCCAGCTTCTCCTGGTAGTTGGCCGAGGTTAGTTTGTAGGTGTTTACGCCGCTCGACGTGATTACCTCCAGGCGCTGCCCGAGCAGCGCACGGGCAATCTGCACCTCGCGAGCGTCGCGCTGACCATCGGCCCAGTCGCGCATTGCGATGAGCGTGTTAAAGCTCTCGCGCTGGACAAAAATCATGGCCGAGGCGTCTGACTCCTCGCTCATGATCTGCTGGCGCTCCACGGTGTGGGCTTGCAGCGAAGAGACTGAGACGTCAACCAATACCAGGATGCAGGCCAGTAGGAGGCCCGCCAGTGTCACCTGCCCCCACTTGGGCCGCAAGAGGCCCTTGGTGTCTCGTCTCAGTCGCTTCATGCGTCTTGCCTGCCCCGTTCGGCGCGGCTACTTACCGGCGGTCACCTTGATGGTTCGAAGGCTCCAGTTCCAGGCGTCTAGGTAGGTGAAGTACTTGGTGCCCTTTGGGTAAACCAGACGGATTGGGCCACCCTGGTCCATTGGAATGGCTGCGCCGTCGCGGCTAACAGCCAGAATGGCGTCGTTGCCCTCCAGATTGGCCACTGTGTCGGCAAACTGGTACTCGTTGAGAGCAATGGTGTTCACCTTGTTACCAACACCGATGCTGGCTGCATCGAGCAGAGTCTTCAGTGGTACGCCGGTGAAGGTCTGCTGCTTCTTCACGAACGGCTCAACGATAGTGATGGTCTTGGTGGCCAGCTTCTCCAGCTCACCCATGGTGTAGTCCACGGTCTTGCTACCGGTTACGGTGAGAACCACATCGGTGGCCTTGGGGGCATCAACCGTGAAACCGCCACCGTACGGATTGGTCTCGCTGGCGGATGGCGTTGCGGTTGCCTTAGCGTCTGTCGCGCTGCAACCGGTTAGAGCCAGCAGTAGGCTGGCCGCCGCCAAGGCTGCGGTAACTCCCCTAAATGCGCCGATGTTTTTCTTCATGATTACCCCTTATTTTCTAAACTGAGCACTTTGAAACTTACAAAACCAATGCCCGCTTGGGCTAGCAGTGCATTAACCGCAGCCTCTTCCCAATCCAAGCAGTAAAAATCCATATTCAACGCAGCTGTGACTGCAGCCATGGCACGCAGGCTCTTGCTCGGCTGTCGGTTGGCCACCAGGGAGGTCAGCTTCTCGGCAGGCACGGTGAGACCAATTGGGTGCAATACGTCGAGCAGGCTGAACTTGGAGGCGGCACCACCTTGGCCATCAAGCACAAGACCGATGCGCTCGTCACGCGCCAGGCGAAGCAGTACCTCACTTGGCTCGGTGCCAATGAGCGCCGCGTCAATAACAGCCGCGAAAACCACATCTTCGTGGGCCACGATCAGAAGGTCTAGAACTGCAGGAATCAGCTGAGCGTGGTTCCAGAAGTGGTTGGAAAAACGCAGCAGGATTCGCTCAGGGTTTGGCACAGCCGATTTGGAAACAGCCAGATCCACTGCCCCTGCCAACTGCTGGGCACCAATTGAACGGAGTGGGCTCTCCACCGAGATTAGGAGGCCAATGCGCTCACTATCGTGGGTGCGCTCAATCACCTGAACGGTGGTGGAAATGAGCTGCAGATCTGCCGCCGCGGTGCCAAGGTGCGCGGTGGCATCGGAGGAGGCGGTGCCGGCTAGGTCTTCGACCGCAAGCGAGCCGCCGGCCTGCTTGGCCTGATACATGAGGGCGTCTGCCGTGCGCATGGAATCTTCAAAGGTGCCCTCTGAGTTCCACATGGCCACGCCTATGGAGGTGGCAACCGGCAGCTGCAGGCCGGAGTCGCTCACGAAAGTGGAGTTCACCGCGTTGAGCACGCGCTTGCCCAGGCTGTAG
>JAGWUG010000173.1 GCA_028868555.1 Actinomycetales bacterium
CGGGCCAACCAGCGGCTTTGGGGTGATTAGGAGGTCGCCGTTTGCGTTCTGCTCAATCTTGGTGCCAAGCGAGCGCAGGGCCTCGATCATCAGCTTGCTGTCGCGCGAGTGCAGGGGAGCCGTGAGCAGAGTCTCTTCGGCCGCCAAGGCGCTTAGCACAAGCTCTCGGTTGGTTAGGCTCTTGGAGCCAGGAAGGGCAACGGTGGCGTTGAGCGGACCGGTTGCGACTGGAGCCAACCAAGGCTTTGCGGAATGATTTACCTGCGACATTGGTTCAAAATTACCATGACAGTAGTTTTGGAGGCCGCGGCGATAAACTCGCATGCAATGACTACCTCCAATAACGACGAGCAGCGCCAGATGCTCCGCGAATTTGAAGAGCACACCATGCCCCTCATGCCGCGGCTGCTAGCTCAGGCCCGCGCGCTCACCAACAGTGAGCAAGACGCCCAGGACTTGGTTCAAGAGACCTATCTGAAGGCATTCCGCGCCTGGAAGCAGTTTGAGTTGGGCACCAACCTCAAGGCCTGGTTGGTGAAGATCATGAAGAATACCAACCTGAACAACCTAGAGAAGTCCAACCGAGACAAGACTCGCGGTTCCATCGATGAGCTCGAGGACTGGCAGGTGGGCGGCGCCGAGTCGCTGACCGCACGCGCCAGTCGCTCCGCCGAGGCCGAGGCCATGGAAAACCTTCCAACCTCCACGGTTCTCAAGGCGCTAGACACCCTTCCGGCGGAGTTCCGCGAGGTTGTGTTGCAGGCAATCGTGGTTGGTCTTCCATACGCCGAGATTGCCGCGAACATGGGCACTCCGGTTGGCACTGTCATGAGTCGCCTGCATCGGGGTAAAAAAGCCCTGCGCGTGGCACTGGCCGAATATGCCCGCGAAGAGGGCTATTTGAATGAAAATGAACTTGAAACAGAGCAGGAATAAACGGGGACACCATGGCCGACTTTGATTGCGAAGAGACTAAACGTCACGTACACGAGTACCTGCAGGCGGAACTGACCGAGCAGGAGATGGACGAAATCACCGCGCACCTGGCTAACTGCGACAGTTGCGAAGGTGACTACGACTTTGAACAGGTCTTCAACAAGGTGATTCAGCGATCCTGCACCGAGGCTCCGCCAGAGGAGCTGGCACACCGTATCCATGACCGCATTCGCCTGATTCTAGATCAGGGCCACGAAGAGGCCGAAGCCTAGTTTTCAGGCGCCTCTAGCTCAAGCCACTCGTACCAGCCGCGGTTCAGCACCAGCCAGGCAATCAGACCGTAACCAACCTGGCCCGGCAAATTGTGCTCCGATGCATCAATCTCTAGCTTCCAGCCTTCGTGATTAACGAGCGGGCGGAAGCAATCCACGAAGGCAATGCCGCGACGGCTGGCAACATCCTCGTAACCGCTGGCGAGATGCTCTATTTCTCGGTTAAGCTCTGGGTTGTGGCTCGGCAGAGGGCCCACCAGGAAAGTGCTGATACCGGCGCGCTTACACTCATCGAGGATGGTTGCAACGTTTAGGCGGCTGCGGCTGATGCTGATTCCACTGGCCGGATCCAGGTTGTTGAGCGCGATAACCAGACGATTGTCGGTCTCGGGGGAGAAGCGGCGATTCACCTCTTCCTTCCAGCGCTCCGCCAGGCGACCGCTGGTTTCCTCTGGCACCGGAAGGGCAAAGATCTCAACCAGTGGTTCGGTGGAAGGAGTCTTGGCGGTAACGCGCCCAACCCAGCCCATTCCGCGAGGGTCGCCGGCCGCGCTGATAGAGGCGTCGCCAAGAATGACGATCCTGATATCTTTGCGGGACAAGCGGTGCCTCTCTGGTTGCCGGCTCTGCCGGGCATCGGTGGGTAAAAACTAAGGGGACTGAACCACTGGTTCAGCCCCCATTTTAGTTTTTAGGTGGCGCTTTCGCCTAAGCGAAAGCTCGAGCGACCAGGTCTGCCTGCTCTGCAGCGTGAGTCTTGGCGCTACCAGCAGCCGGCGATGCCGATGCAGGACGCGATACCAACTTGGCAACCTGGCCGTTCATGTACTTAGGCAGGAAGAGGCCAATGTAGGTCCAAGGACCCTGGTTGGCAGGCTCGTCCTGAACCCAGACCAGCTCGGCGTTTGGATACTGCTCGTAGGCTGCCTTGATCTCGTCAACCGGGGTTGGGTAGAGCTGCTCGACGCGAACGATGGCGGTCTTGCCGTCGCCGCGCTTCTGCGACTCTGCCAGGAGATCCCAGTAGACCTTGCCCGAGCAGAACAGCACCTTGGTGACGTTTGCAGGGTTCAGGCCCTGCTCGTCGGTGATGACCGGACGGAAGGTTCCGCTGGTAAAGTCCTCAACCTTGCTGGAGGCGGCCTTCAGGCGCAGCATGCTCTTTGGCGCGAATACCACTAGAGGACGCTTGTGCTCCATGTAGGCCTGCTGACGCAGCAGGTGGAAGTGCGAGGCAGGGGTTGAAGGCTGGGCCACAGTCATGTTGTTCTGGGCACATAACTGCAGGTAGCGCTCGATACGGGCGGAGGAGTGGTCAGGTCCCTGACCCTCGTAGCCGTGAGGCAGCAGCAGCACCAGACCGCTGGTCTGGCCCCACTTCTGCTCGGCACTGGAGATGAACTCGTCCACGATGGTCTGGGCGCCGTTGGCGAAGTCACCGAACTGGGCTTCCCAAAGGGTGAGGGCAGCCTTGTTCTCAACCGAGTAGCCGTACTCGAAGCCCAGGGCTGCGTACTCGCTGAGGAGCGAGTCGTAGATCCAGAACTTGGCCTGGCTGTCGCTCAGGTTGCGAAGTGGCATCCACTCCTGGCCGTTCTCGCGGTCGTGGAACACTGCGTGGCGCTGAACGAAGGTTCCGCGTCGGGCATC
>JAGWUG010000174.1 GCA_028868555.1 Actinomycetales bacterium
CGCCAAAGACCGCGCTACTGACCGAGTCTTTCGCTGCCTACCTGCTGGCGGACCTGGGCATTAAGGACCTCACCCCGGCCGGCTTCCGCAACGCGGTAGAGCAGGAGCAGGACGCCTCACCAGCGGTCATGGCCCAGATGCGCAACCTGTTGGCGAATCACAAGATTTCCGTCCTGGTGCTCAACCGCCAAACCGCCGGAGCCCAAACCACCCAGCTGGAAAACTGGGCCAAGAGCGCGGGCGTGCCAATCCTCTACTGGAGCGAGCTGCTCCCCGCCAACACCACCTACCTCGAGTGGATGAGTCAAAACCTCAGCCAGATCGAAGGAATTCAATGAACAAGCCCGTCCTCGAAATCACCGATGCCACCCTGGCCTACGGTGAAAAGACCCTCTGGACCAATCTGAACCTGGCCGTCCAGCCGCACGAGTTCATCGCCGTAATCGGCTCCAACGGCTCCGGCAAGACCTCGCTCCTGCGCGCCATCCTCGGTCAAGAACCACTCACCTCCGGGAGCATCACCGTGGCCGGCAAGCCGGTAACAGCCGGCAGCGCTAGCATCGGCTACATCCCGCAGCACCGCAGCACCGATGCCTCCACCCCGATGCGTGCCCGCGACCTGCTTCGATTGGGATTCGACGGCCACCGTTGGGGTCTGCCGCTGCCAACACGCAAGATGCGCGCTCGGGTGAACCACGTGCTCGACTGCATCGATGGCCACGACCTGGCCGATTCCGCTATTGGCACCCTGAGCGGTGGTCAGCTGCAGCGTTTCCGTGTGGGTCAGGCCGTGATTGGCAACCCGAGCCTGATTTTGGCCGACGAGCCGCTTAGCGCCCTAGACCTGCACCAGCAGCAGTCGGTGGCCAACCTGCTCGACGAAGAGCGCCGCGAACACAACGCCGCGGTCATCTTTGTGACCCACGACGTGAACCCAATCCTCGGCATGGTTGACCGAGTGCTCTACCTGGCCAACGGCCACTTCCGCATCGGCACCCCAGACGAGGTCATGCGTTCCGAGGTTCTCAGCGAGCTCTACGGCACCCAGGTGGACGTGGTCCGCAACCAGGGCCGCATCGTGGTGGTTGGAACCCACGACCACGATCACCACCCGGATGAGGAATGGGTCTAACGCATGATCTTCAACTTCACCGACTTCGGGGCCCTACTCCCGCTCATCACCAATTCGCTCATCGCTGGCGCACTTCTAGCCCTGGTGGGTGGCCTAATCGGTGTGTTCGTAAACACCCGTGACATGTCCTTTGCGGTTCACGGCATCAGTGAGCTCAGCTTTGCCGGTGCCTCCTTTGCCCTTCTGGCCGGCACCGATGTTGTGCTCGGATCCATCGCCGGATCTCTGGTTGCCGCCGGACTCATCGGGGTGCTGGGGGCCAAGGCCCGAGAGCGAAACTCGATTGTGGCGGTGCTGATGCCGGCCGGACTTGGTCTGGGCATCATGGCCATTTCGCTCTACAAGGGTCAGGCGCTGAACAAGTTCGGACTGCTGACCGGCCAGATTGTGGCCGTGGATGTTCCACAGCTGGCCTGGTTGGCCGGAATCAGCGTTTTCATTTTGGCGGTCCTCGCCGTTGTCTGGCGCCCGCTGGCCTTCGCCAGTCTCGACCCCGAAGTTGCACTCGCTCGCGGAGTGCCAACTCGAGGCCTCTCCGTGGTCTTCATGCTGCTACTCGGTCTGGCCGTTGCTGCCAGTGTTCAGGTGGTTGGAGCCCTTCTGGTGCTCAGCCTTCTGGTCACCCCGGCGGCCGCTGCCCTGCGAGTCACCAAGGTGCCTGGCTTGGTTGCCGTTCTATCTGTGGCGTTCGCCATGGTCTCGGTCATCGGTGGAATTCTGCTGGCGGTTGGCGCCGGCCTGCCGATCAGCCCGTACGTGACCACCATCTCGTTCCTCATCTACCTGGCCTGCCGTCTGATTGAGAGGTTCCGCAAGTGAGTGCAAAGCGCAACACCTGGCAGAAGGATGCCGTTCGTCACGCGCTGGGCGAGGCAAGCGGATTCGTGAGCGCCCAGGATCTGCACCTGGTGCTCCGCAATCACGGCAGCAGCATCGGTTTGGCCACCGTCTATCGTGCGCTGGCCGACCTTGCTCAGCTGGGGGAGGCAGACAGCCTTCAGTCCACCGCCGGCGAGACCCTGTTCCGCGCCTGCGAGGCGGGTCACCACCATCACCTGATCTGCACAAAATGTGGCAGGACCGTGGAGATTGGGGCATCGGAGATTGAGGCGTGGGCCAACCAAGTGGCCAAGCAGCACGGCTTCACCCCGGCCACTCACACCATCGAATTATTTGGAATTTGCGCCGACTGCGCGGATTGACACACGAAACACGCCCAATTAACCCCAATAGTTTCTGGCAAGGACTTGCTTAAGGCTCTTCCCCTCGCCTAAACTTGAGAAGTTGCTCTAAAGCAACCACCTACTTCAAGCCTCTAACCCTGGTCTTTCTCCAGTTGGTTCCCGGGGCTTGCCCCCTAAAAGGAGACGAAATGGCAGCCTATTGCCAGGTTACTCAGACTGGACCTCAGTTCGGTCACCACGTTTCGCACGCTCAGAACAAGACCAAGCGTCGCTTTGACCCAAACATCCAGAAGAAGACCTACTTCGTTCCTTCCATGAAGCGCAACGTAACCCTGAGCCTCAGCGCTCGCGGTATCAAGGTCATTGACGTTCGTGGCATCGAGGCAGTTGTTGCCGAGATCATCGCCCGCGGCGAGAAGATCTAAGGAGCACGCAAGTGGCCAAGAAGGACAAGGACATCCGTCCAATCATCAAGCTGAAGTCGACCGCCGGCACTGGTTTCACCTACGTGACCAAGAAGAACCGTCG
>JAGWUG010000003.1 GCA_028868555.1 Actinomycetales bacterium
GCAGGGAGATTCGCTCCCAGGCTTGGCCCAGCTTCTGATTCACGAGAGGACTACCCTCTAGGCCTTCTTGGCGCTGCGGAACATGTAGCCAACGCCGCGCTTGGTAACGATGACCGGCTCTGTGGTTTCGGCGTCTAGCTTGCGGCGCAGGTAGGAGACGTAAGACTCAACAATTGCGGTGTTGCCACCGAAGTCATACTCCCAAACGTGGTTGAGGATCTGCTCCTTCTTGAGTACCTGGTTTGGGTTGCTCATCATGAAGTGCAGCAGGTTGTACTCGGTTGGGCTGAGGTCAATCAGGTTGCCGTTCACAAACACCTCGTGGGCATCGTTGTTGATGGTTACCTCGCCAACCTCAAGCAGCGAGTCATCGGACTTGGAGGCCTTGGTGCGGCGCAGAATGGCGTGGATTCGGGCCACAATCTCGGCCAGCGAGAAAGGCTTGGTGACGTAGTCGTCGCCGCCCACAGTTAGGCCCTGAACCTTGTGCTCTGGCTCGTCCTTGGCGGTGAGGAACAGCACCGGAGTGGTCACGCCCTGGGAGCGGATCTTCTTGGTGACGCTAAAGCCGTTCATGTCCGGCAGCATCACGTCGAGCAAGATGATGTCTGGCTGGTAGGTCTCAACCGCCTCAACTGCATCGGTGCCGTTGGAAACCGCGTGGGTCTCAAACTCTTCAAAGCGCAGGGTGCGGGTTAGCAAGTCACGGATGCTTGCCTCGTCATCAACAATCAGGACCTTGATGTTTTCACCGGTAGGAGCGTTCATATCACCAACTATTGCAGTGAATACTGGAAGTTTCCTGAGAACCGCCTGAAAGTCGGTTGGGATATTGCGGGGAGTTCCGAACCCGCAACGAAAGCCACGTCCTAGAGGTCGTGCGCGTCCAGAATCTGGTACGAGTAGCCCTGTTCGGCCAGGAAACGCTGGCGGTTCTGGGCGAAGTCCTGGTCCACGGTGTCGCGACTGATGATGGTGTAGAAAGACGCGCTTCGGCCATCCGCCTTTGGACGAAGCAGGCGTCCCAGACGCTGCGCCTCTTCCTGACGGCTGCCGTAGGAGCCTGAGATCTGAACCGCCACCGATGCCTCCGGCAGGTCAACCGAGAAGTTGGCAACCTTGGAAACCACAAGCGCGGTGAGCTTGCCCTCGCGGAACTCTTGGAACAAGCGCTCGCGCTCGTCAACCGGAGTGTCGCCGGTGATGGAAGGAATGTTCAGCGCACCGGAGACCGCCGCGATCTGGTCGAGGTACTGACCGATGATCAAGGTTGGCTCGCCGGGGTGCTTGGCCAGCAGCTGATTGATGACCGAGACCTTGACCGGACTGGTGGCAGCCAAGCGGTAGCGCTCGTCTTGATTGGCGATGGCGTACTCCAGGCGCTCCTGCTCGGGCAGGTCAACGCGCACCTCAAAACAGGCGGCCGGGGCGATGTACCCCTGAGCCTCGATGTCCTTCCAAGGAGCGTCGTAACGCTTTGGGCCAATCAGGCTGAAGACGTCGCCTTCCTTGCCGTCCTCGCGCACGAGGGTGGCGGTCAGGCCAAGGCGGCGGCGGGCCTGCAGGTCGGCGGTCAGCTTGAAGATTGGTGCTGGAAGCAGGTGCACCTCGTCGTAAACCACGAGACCCCAGTCCTTGGCATCCAGCAGGGCCAGGTGGGCGTATTCGTTCTTACGCTTGGTGGTCAAGATTTGATAGGTGGCAATGGTGACCGGCTTCACCTCTTTGGCGCTGCCGGAGTACTCGCCGATCTCGTCCTCTGTCAGGGTGGTGCGCTTGATCAGCTCGCTCTTCCACTGACGGGCACTGACGGTGTTGGTCACGAGAATCAAGGTGCTGGTCTTGGCCACGCTCATGGCTCCGGCACCAACGATGGTCTTACCAGCGCCACAGGGGAGCACAACAACTCCGCTGCCGCCCTCCCAGAAGCGGCTGACTGCGGCCTTCTGATAGTCGCGGATCTTGAAGATATCGCTCTCGGCCAGCTCGATGGCGTGCGGGGTGCCATCGGTGTAGCCAGCGAGGTCTTCCGCCGGCCAGCCCAGCTTCAGCAGCTCCTGCTTCACCTGTCCGCGAGCGAACGGCTGAATCTTGAAGGCAGTTGGTGAAACCTGACCCTCGAGGAGCTCGGCAATCTTGCGCTGACGCGAGGCCTCAATCAGGATGGCGGGGGAATCGGAGTGAAGTTCGAGGTCGCCTAGGTCGTTGCGGCGAATGGTGAGGCGGCCGTAGCGGCTCATGGTGTCGGTGATGTCGCTGCGCACACCGGCAGGCACCGGGAACTTGGCGTACCTGTCCAGAACGCCCAGGACAAAGTCGGAATCGTGGCCGGCGGCGCGTGCATTCCAGAGGCCCAGGCGGGTGATTCGGTAGGTGTGAATGTGCTCGGGAGCGCGCTCCAACTCGGCAAAAATGCTCAGGTCGTGACGTGCGTCGTTGGCATCGGGGTGGTCAACCTCAAGTAGTGCAGTCTTGTCACTTTGAACGATAAGCGGGCCCAGAGACATAGGTTCTAGCCTAACTGCACTCGTTTAACGCGTTCCAACGGGATGGTTCTTTCCACGTCGCTGCGCTTGTCCATTCCGCGCAGGCGGCCGTTGGCAAGTGCGGTTGGAAGGATGCGGAACTCCACCTCGGCACCGGTGCGGTCCTCGGCAACCACCATGAGGATTGCCTTGTTTTTGATGGCCAGCTGGATCTGGCGAGTGATGTCCTGATCGTCAGGCTGCTTGCCAACTCGGTCGTCGGCCGCGCGCAAACCGTTGATGAGATTGTCCATCGGATGGCTGCCGGCCGAGGTCAGCCCGGTGCCGTAGCTCAGGGCGGCGCGAGGCGAAAGTACCTCACCGGTTGCGGTCAGGCGAACCGCCAGGTAGCCGTGGTCGCGCAGTCCGAAGTAGACCACCTCTGGGTCAAAGCGGGTGCTGATGCTGGCGGCAGTGGTGGCTTGGAAGGCAAAGGCTCGCATGCGGGAATCGTTGAGAACTTGAGTGAGCAGGATGGCATCGGTGGATTTGATGATGGCCTTTTCCGGACCGCCGGGGCCCGGGCTGATGGTGAGGCGACCAAAGCGCGACTCCGCCTCACGCAGCAGGTACTCAACCGGCTGGGGCAGGGGCTTGGCGTTCAAATCAAGCAGCATGGTGCGAATGCCATCGATCGTCAGGCCGCACTCCAGACCGTGGCTCACGCTCAGCGCGGACATTCGGTAGGTGCTGGCAACCGAAACCTGCTCGATCTCGGCAAACTGGCGGAGCACGCTCTCGGTGGCGCTGTCTAGCGGGCCGGGCGCAATCAGGCTCAGGTCGGCCTGAACAATCAGGCTGTGCTGCAGCTGGGGTAGGTGCTGCTGCAGTAGGTCGGCTGCTAGTTCAGTGCGCTTACTGAGGCAGTATTCCAAAAGCACCGATGGCCGACCCGCCACGCTGAAACCAATGCCCTGGGCCTGTTCGGCGAGCAAGTCGAGAACCTCACCCAGCTGAGTGTCGGCCAGTGGGAAGACGGTCTTGAGGGCCGCCACTAGGTCGAGTTCGGGGTAGAAGTGCAGCACCGAGCCAAGCTCTTTGGCGCCAACCGGACCCAGCGAGGTCACCCACTGCTCGGCCAGAGTCAGCCAGCGGTCCAGGATGGTCCCGTTTAGGTAGTCGCTCGCGGCTGAGGTGAGCCACCAGCGCTCGCCAATCAGCTGCAAAAGCTGAAGCTGCTCGCTCAGCTGGTAGTAGGCGCGCACCGATGCCGGGGTGCGGCGCAGGTGAGTGGCCAGACGCTTCACGTCGGAGACGCCAAAGCCGGTCTTGCCGGTGAGCTTGATTGGGTTCTGTTCGGCGTCGAGCAGCAGTTCGTAGACTGCCTGCTGGGTTTCGAAGGCCGCAATCGCGGCAAGCCCAAGCTCCGCCCGGTTCGGCTCCATGCCAATCTTGATCGGCGCGGTCTCCAGGCCAGGCTCGGGGGCCAGGCGGGGGAGCATCGGTGCAGCCATGGCCGCTACAGTTTCAAAGACCTGCGGCTTGCCCGCGGCGTCAAGGTAGACCAGCGCCAGTTCTAGCAGAGAGTCAACGGCCTGCGGGTTGGCATCACCGATGCGTCCGTCAACCAGGCACTTCAATGCGCGAGCCTCGGATCCACTCAGTTTGTTGAGGGCAGGCTGCACACTCTTGGCTGCCAAAAGGTTTTGGGCTAGGTCAAAGAAGTCTTTGGGGGAGCCGAGGCCTACACGGCGACGGAGCGTGGCCAGCAGGGCGGCATCGGTGTGTGAGCGTAGCGCGGTAGCAAGCTGCAGCAGATCGCTCATTTGTCTTTCCCCCAGTTGGCGCTAACGGTTTTCGCGCGACTTTCGAATCATGGAGGCGATGAGCAAAACGAAGATGAGCACGAAGCCGAGCGGCAGGCCAACCAGTGGCAGCGCCATGACGGCTCCCGGGATGGCGAAGTGGAAGAACGAGGCCAGCACAATCAGCAAGATTGCCAGGATGGAGAAGCCGATAACGCCCGCGGCCATGTAGGCCAAAGTGTTCTCTAAACGGTTTTCGCGCATCCTTCTAGATTACCCCCAGCGAGCGACTCAAAATAGAGGTCCAAGTGCCCTTGAGGTAAACTATGGGTTGGTTTTACGAAAGAGGACTCATGCCAACCGGAAAAGTTCGGTTCTTTGACGACGAGAAGGGTTACGGCTTCATCGAGAGCGATGAAGGCCAGCAGGTTTTCCTGCACGCTTCCAACTTGCCAGACGGCGCAACCACTGTAAAAAAGGGTGCCCGGGTTGAGTTCAGCATTGCCGACGGCCGTCGCGGACCACAGGTTCTGAGCCTGCGTCTGCTGGAGCCACAGACCAGCCTGGTCAAGCTCAAGCGCAAGTCGGCCGATGACCTAGCCGTGATTGTTGAAGACACCATTACCCTGCTCGACCAGGTGAACGGTGGACTCAAGCACGGTCGCCACCCAGAGGGTGGGGCTGCCAAGAAGATCGCCGCCGTGCTCCGCAAGCTCGCCGACGAACTCGAGGCCTAGAATAACGTGATCGACTACCAGTCCCTGGCGCGCGAGGCTGCCAACGAGTCCTACGGAAAGACTTCCGTGGGCGAGTTCAGCCACACCTATCAGGAAGCCCAGGACGGGGTCATCAGCTACCTATTCAAGTCCAAGCTCAAGGGCTACCCGGACTGGTTTATTTCGGTAACCCTTTTTGTTAGCGGCTGGGAAGCCACCGTTTCTGAGGTTCAGCTAACCCCGGGAGACACCAGCCTGGTTGCCCCTAAGTGGGTTCCTTGGAGCGAGCGCCTTGCCGACTACAAGGCTCTGCAGGCCGCCATGGAGGCCGAGGCTGCTGCCGCCGCCGCACTAGCCGACGATTCAGACGACGCCGATGACTCGGATGAGTCGGATGATGATTTTGAAAATGCCGCAGATGATGCGGATGACGAAGCCGCTGACACCGATGCCGAGGCATCGGAGAATGCCGGCGAGAGCGACCTAGCGGTTGCGGACGTGCCAGAGGCCCCAGCAGCCGAGGACGATGCCGACGCCGCAGGTGGTAAGTCCAAGGGGCTCTTCAAATGGAAGACTCTTCGGGGCAAGAAGAAGCACAAGTAGAGCCACGCTCCAAAGCACCAGGCCTACCGTTATAGCGCGCTTGGCATTTACCTTCACCGGTTCCGGATCAGGCATGCGCTCCGCGTGCTTTAGGTAGAAACGAGCCATTTAGCCCAGCTGCCCAACTACGTAGTCGATGCACTTGGTGAGCTGCTGCACGTCTTCGAGGTCAACCGCGGTGAAGGTTGCGATGCGCAGCTGGTTGCGTCCCAGCTTGCGGTAAGGCTCGGTGTCCACAACGCCGTTGGCGCGAAGCACCTTGGCGATTGCAGCGGCGTCGATGCCCTCGTTGAAGTCGATGGTCACAACAACCTGTGACCGGTGCTCAGGGTTCTCCACGAACGGGGTTGCGAAGCTAGAGTTGTCGGCCCAGTTGTAGAGGTGGTCCGATGCGGCGCGGGTGCGGGAGTCGGCCCAGGCTAGTCCACCGTTGCCGTTCATCCAGTCAACCTGCTCAGCAAGGAGGAACAGGGTGGCGATTGCCGGGGTGTTCAGAGTCTGGTTGAGGCGCGAGTTGTCGATTGCGGTCTTCAGGCTCAGGAACTCAGGAATGTAGCGGCCGCTGCCTGCAACGCGCTCGGCTCGCTCGATGGCGGCTGGCGACATCAGGGCAAACCACAGACCGCCATCGGAGGCGAAGTTCTTCTGCGGAGCGAAGTAGTAGACGTCGGTCTCGGTTGGGTCAAAGTCAATTCCACCGGCTGCGGAAGTTGCATCGGTGAGGAATAGGGCACCCTCGTCAACACCAGCGATGCGCTTGACCGGGGTTGCCACACCGGTGGAGGTCTCGTTCTGCGCGTAGGCGTAGAGGCTCACTCCAGCCTCGGCCTGCAACTCAAGGCGGCTGCCAGGGGTGCCGTTGATTACGGTTGGGGCGGTAAGCCAAGGAGCCTTGAGGGCGTTGGCAAACTTGCCACCAAACTCACCGTGAACCAGAGCCTGGGCCTTGCCCTCGGCCAGGCTGAATGCTGCAACATCCCAGAATGCGGTGGAGCCACCATCACCGATGACAATCTCGTAGCCTTCAGGGTTGTGGTACAGGTCCATCAGACCCTCCTGCACGCGCTTGACCAGGTTCTTCACCGGGGCCTGGCGGTGCGAGGTGCCCATGAGCTTGGCGCCGTGCTGAGCAAAGGCATCAATCTGAGCCTGGCGAACCCGCGAAGGGCCACAGCCAAAGCGTCCGTCAACGGGCAGAAGTTCAGTTGGAATCTTGATGTCAGCCATGCCTAAAGTTTACCCAGCCTAAAGGCTGCGGCCCCGTGGTCAAGGGATAATTGACTTAGGTCTTGGCGTGAGCTGAGGCTAGACGCAAAGGGAGACCGTGACCGATCTAATCGACACCACTGAGATGTACCTGCGCACCATTTTGGAGCTCGAGGAAGAGGGCCAGGTGCCGATGCGAGCTCGCATCTCGGAGCGCCTCAACCACTCGGGGCCTACCGTTTCTCAGACCATCAGCCGCATGGAGCGCCTGGGTCTGGTGCAGGTTGGCGGCGACCGCCACCTGGAGCTTTCCGACGAAGGCCGAAGCGAAGCCGTAAAGGTAATGCGCAAGCACCGCCTGGCGGAGCGACTGCTGGCCGACGTGATTGGCCTGGAGTGGGAGCTGGTTCACGAGGAAGCCTGCCGCTGGGAGCACGTTATGAGCGACCACGTTGAGCGCAAGCTGCTTGCCCTCTTGAACAACCCGCACATTTCTCCCTACGGCAACCCAATTCCGGGACTGGCTGAACTTGGAGCCACCGATGCCCCGAGCTTCCATGAGGGCGTTGTCAGCGTCTCCACCCTGGACTTCGCCGACCCGGACAAGGTCTACACGCTGCGCCGCATCGGTGAGCCACTGCAGGTTGACACCCAGCTTTTGGCAGACCTGAAGGCACTTGGCATCATGCCTGGCGCGCGTCTGCAGTTTGAGCACCGTGCTCGCCGAGTGTTCATTCGCCTCGAGGGTGCGCACGAGGGCGAGTCGCTCGTGATTGACGATGCAGCCCACCTGTTTGTAGAGGGTTAATTCGCTACCAAAGCTCTTAACGGCTAGTCTTCAATTTCAAAGAAAACCCTCATTTTGGTAAAATTGCGGGAGCTGCATCCCTAATCCTGAGGACACACTTGGCTAACAAGAGCACTGGGCGCCATCGCGCGGACGTTGATATCAACGTCTTCGAGTCGATGGAATTGCGCTCGCGTCGCTCAATGCGTGAAGCCGAGAAGAAGCGCGATTCGCGTCGTGCGATGCGTGAGGCTCGCAAGGCTAGCAAGGTTCAGCACGTGATTGTGGCGCAGAACCAAGAGGTCATCGCCACCGGAAAGTTTGTGGTTGCCGGTCAGGTTCAGACCCGCTGGAGCAAGCGCAAGCAGGTTCGCTCGGTAATCACCATGATTGTTTCCGCGGGTATCTTTAGCACCGCCGCACTACCTGCCTATGCCTACAGCCCAGAGATTGCGGCCATGGCGCGTTTCACCACCACAAACGCCGCCGATGTTGCAGCCCAGGCCGGAACCCAGAACATGACAGTGGCCGAGGCCGCGGTTGACTTCCACCGCGCCACCTACGAGACCACCACCGCGGCAGAGCTGGCCCGTCAGCAGACTGCAACCCGTTACCTCTCTTACTCGGGTCCCACTGCCGAAGACTTCGTCTCGAACCCGCCGTTCTCCAAGTTGGACTCGGCCAAGATCCTCCAGGTTGCCGCCAAGTACGTTGGATCCCCATACGTTTTCGGTGGCGAAAACCCATCCGGCTTCGACTGCTCGGGCTACGTTCGTTTCGTCTTCTCGCAGTTCGGACTAGACCTGCCACACTCGGTTATTGCCCAGTCCCGCCTCGGCATCATCGTGAAGCCTGAAGATGCTCAGCCGGGCGACCTAGTGATTCTGAACAACCTCAGCCACGACGGCATCTACGCCGGCAACGGCAACTTCTACCACTCGCCACGCCCGGGAGACTCCGTGAAGCTGGCCCCAATCTTTACCGACCAGGTGTTCTTCGTGCGCCTGGGCACCAAGTAATCACTGGCACAGCGGCGGTTTCGCCCGCTTCACCGCATCGGTGAACACCAATTCGTTACCTTTTCTTGGGTGTTTCTTTGCTCAATTCCCGATGTTGCAGGCGTAACCTGACCCTAAGACCACTATTCGGTGGCCGGAGAGGTAGACATGAGCCTGAAGGTTGTGCCAGCCAAGCACCAACATCAGTTCCACCATTTCTGCCAACCCGGTCAGGGCATCTAGCGCGTCGTCATGTTTGACGGCGCGTTTTTTGTTACCGGAGTGGTCCTACCAAACCCACTAACCGTGGGGCGAAAACCCAAAATCCATCTGGGCGGCTTCGAAAGGGCTAACTAATGCGCACACTGGTACTAAACGCTGGATACGAGCCACTTGGCGTGGTTTCTTTCAAGCGAGCACTCACTCTGATCCTGAGCAACAAGGCCACAGTTCTTGAGCCGGCCGAGACCGCGGTGCACAGTGCCCGCGAAACCTACGACCTGCCATCGGTGATCTTGCTCACCAGATATGTGCGCGTTCCGAGCAACCGCGCCATTCCGGTGACCCGACGAGGCATTCTTCGTCGCGACAACCACCAGTGCGCCTACTGCGGCCGTTCTGCAAACACGATTGACCACGTTTACCCAAAGAGCCGCGGGGGAGCGGACAGCTGGGAGAACCTGGTTGCCTGCTGCCTGCGCTGCAACAACACCAAGAGCGACAAGACTCTGAATGAGATCGGCTGGAGTCTGCGCTTCACCCCACGGATGCCCTCCGGCGGCATCTGGACAGTTCGCGGGGCCGAGCGCTCCGAGGCCAACTGGGATAACTATTTGATTGCGGCGTGATGTAAGCCAGACCGTTCGGGTACGAATGGTCTAAAGTGAATGGCGGAGGTTTGCTCAACGATGAAACAAACTATTCGCCTCAGCGATCTGATTGGCAACGTGGTCTCAAAGATGGAGGCCCAAAAGGCCACCTTTGGACCTTTCGACACTCACATTTCCCAGAAGGCCAACCTGGATCAGGTGAACCAGGTGCTCGACACTCTGATCACCCGTCTCGAAGACAACTACCCCTACTTCCACCCACAGTACGCGGCACAGATGCTGAAGCCAGCCCACCCTGTGGCCCAGGCCGCATATGTGGCAGCCATGATGCTCAACCCAAACAACCACTCCATCGATGGCGGTCGCGCCACCACCTACATGGAGCGCGAGGTCATGAAGGACATGGCCACCATGTTTGGCTACGACCCAGAAAACTTCCTCGGCCACCTCACCTGGAGCGGCACCACCGCAAACCTTGAGGCGCTTTGGATCAGCCGTGAAATCAACCCCGGCAAGGCAATTGCCCACAGCTCCGATGCCCACTACGTGCACGGCCGCATGGGTGAGGTGCTGAATGTGCCAACCGTTGCCATCCCAACTGACAATCGCGGTCGCATGGACCTAGTAGCACTTGAGGAGCGCCTGAAGGCAGGCGACATCGGTGTGGTTGTTGCCACGCTTGGTACCACCGGCCTGGGAGCCGTTGACCCACTGGCCGACATTATTCCGCTGGCCCGCAAGTACGGAGCCCGCGTTCACGTTGACGGCGCCTACGGCGGCTACTTCATCTTGATTCCAGACGTGCTAGACGACGAGACCAACCGCCACTACGCGGCCATCAAGGATGCCGACAGCGTTGTGGTTGACCCGCACAAGCACGGTCTGCAGCCCTACGGCTGTGGAGCGGTGCTGTTCCGTGACCGGACCGTTGGTCCCTATTACAAGCACGACTCGCCATACACCTACTTCGCCAGCGAAGACCTGCACTACGGCGAGATCCAGCTGGAGACCTCGCGTGCGGGAGCCGCCGCGGCTGCTCTTTGGGCAACCCTTCAGATCTTCCCGCTGACCTCCGATGGCCTGGGCTCGATTCTCCGCCCTGGCCGCCAGGCCGCTCAGCTCTGGTACGAACTGATTTCAAAGTCTGATGTGCTTCAGCCTTACCAGAAGCCGGAACTGGACATCATCGTCTACCTGGCCAAGGTTCCGTCCATGTCAAAGCTGGATCAGGTGTCGCACGACACCTTCCTGAATGCTTCGGCAGGCGACAAGACTCAGCAAACTCACCTAGCCACCTACAACGTCAAGCCGGCGCAGCTTTTGGCACGCGGCATTGACCTGGTTTACGACCGCGAGAGCGCTCGAATCATGCGTTCCGTGCTGATGAAGCCGGAGCAGTTGGCGCTGGTTCCTGAGCTGCACGAGCACGTGGAGGAGTGGACCCGCCGGTCCATGTAACACCTCGCTAACGGGTTTGTTGTTAGCGCAAACAAATTAACCGAAAAGCGATAAATTGAACTCCTAAATCAAGGAGTTCTAATGGCAAATAGTCGCGTTCGCTGGGGCATGGTTGGTTCGGGTCTGATGGCGGATCTGATCATCCCTGACTTTGCTCTGGTTGAGAACACCGAACTCCGCTACCTCTGCACTCGTAACCCGGAAACCACCAAGCCAAAGTTTGCCAAGTGGGGCGTTGAGGTTCCGCTGATCAGCGACTTCGATGCAATGTGCAACGACCCAGAGGTTGACCTCGTCTACGTTGCTGTGCCTCACGGTCTTCACTACGAGCACGCGCTCAAGGCCATCGAGGCCGGTAAGGCCGTTCTGGTTGAGAAGGCCTTCACCCTCACGCAGGCTCAGGCCATTGATCTGGCTGAGCGCGCGGCCGCCAAGGGCGTCTTCATCATGGAGGCCATGTGGACTCGCTTCCTGCCGCTCTACCTGCAGCTTCAGGCCGAGTTCGCCGAGGGCAAGCTGGGCGAACTCACCTTCGCCAGCGCATTCTTCGGCTTCCCACTGCCGCTCGACGAGAGCCACCGCCTCATCAACAAGAACCTCGGCGGCGGCTCGCTGCTTGATCAGGGTGTCTACACGGTGACCTTCGCCGACATCTTCTTCGGAGGCGTTGAGCCGGTATCCGTCTCCACTCGCGGCAGCCTCCTGCCAAATGGCGTTGACGGCCTGACCCTGGTTGACCTCGACTACGGCAACGGCAAGTTCGCCCAGGCTAACTCGTCGATCAGCACTGGCCTCGGCACCGAGGCTTACCTGGCCACCACTGCGGCCAACATCCACGTTAAGGGTTCGTTCTGGAACTCCGACGAGGCCGAAGTGATCACTGTTGGCCAGACCGGCGAGCCTGTGGTTCGCACCATCATCGGTGGCAAGCGCGGTGCCGGCTACACCCACATGATTGAGGCGGTTTCGGCTGATGTGCTGGCCGGACGCACCCAATCTGCGGTTCACCCAATCTCCAACACCATTCGAACCCAGGGCCTGTTTGACGTGATTCTGGCCCAGCTGGGCGTTAGCTACGATGCCTAGTCAGCCTGCTCCAGCCTGGCTCCCACCAACCTTTGGCGGAGTGCCAAAGCCGGAGCAAACCGCCGATGGCGTCACCCGCTACAACGTTCGCTACGCGATCATCGGTGGTTTTCGCCCGCTTGAACTAGACCTGTATCTGCCGAAGGTCGACGGTCCGTTTCCGGTTGTGGTCTGGGTTCATGGTGGCGGTTACGCGGGCGGAAGCCGACGCGACTTCACTCCGTGGCTCGAGAAGGCGGGCCTGATTGATCAGGTCTTGGCCGCTGGAATGGCCTTCGTTTCGGTCGACTACCGCCTCGGGTTCGAGTCCATCTTCCCGGCAGCGGTTCACGATCTGAACTCTGCTCTGCGCTGGTTGGCGCGTCACTCCGGGTTGCTGAAGCTGGACGCATCGCGCATTGGCCTGTTCGGGGAGAGTGCGGGCGGTCACTTGGCCTCGCTCACGGCGCTCACTCAGGGCAACCCGTTCTTTGACGGTAACAACGGTGTGCCGGCGGGGGAGCAGCTAACCGTCAAAGCGCTGGTTGACTGGTACGGAGCCTCAGACCTAAACACCATTGTTCGTCCAATGGACGGCACCGATGCCTCGCTGCCGGAGCTTTTCCGCTACCCACCCGAGTACTTCAACCTTGGTTCGGAGCGTTGGCAGGAAGCCGAACTTCGCGCCGTGGCCAGTCCGGTGAACTATGTTTCGGCAGGAATGCCGCCAACCCTGCGCGTGCACGGTACTGCGGACGGAATGGTGCCGTTTAGCCAATCGGTTGAATTCCACGATGCCGCCCTGCTAGCCGGTGGTCACTGCGAGCTGGTTTCGGTGGATGGTGGCGATCACGCCTGGTTTGGCCTGGAGCAGGAGCGGGTGAACCAGGTGGTGAAGGCTTCGGTGGCGTTCCTCGCGACACACCTCTAAAGTGGCCCCACCGGGAATCGAACCCGGGCGCACGGTTTAGGAAACCGCCGCTCTATCCGCTGAGCTATGGAGCCTGGAACCCGAACGGAATTCCGCCGCGGGCAACCTCTAAATTGTAGGGGTCGCCGGCAACCGTCAGGGCATTCCCAGTTAACACACTGCCTTGCCTAAGACGGCCGAGGGCCAAGCAAAGTTACTCTTGAATTCGTGAACGAAAACCCGATGCTGGCAATCCCCAACCGTAAGGCGTGGGACGACTGGCGTGCCGAGATTCAGGCCATCGGTGTTACCAACCCGCTGCTCAACTACGAGTTTGATGCGTTCTGCCAGATTGACCTAGATCGCGCTCATCCGGGCGGCATGGCCCAGTTCACCGCAACCGGCGCCAGCACCCTCAGCAACCTGGTGCGCGATCCACTTACTTTCTCCAAGGCGCATTCTGCCGCCAAACGCATCGATGCCAAGACTCACCAGCTGCGCGACCACTTTGGTATTGAGTCCTGCCACCTGGTTTCGGGAATGATCAGCCTCGAGGGTGATGGCTTCGACCTCAAGCTGCCAATACTGCTCTGGCCAATTCAGCTGATCCGCATCGGTGATGACTTTGAGGTGCGCCAGGCCGGAAGCCCGCGCGTGAACCCAGCCCTAATTACTTCGCTGGAGAACTGCTACGGCGTGAAGGTCAGCGCCAAGGCTCTGCTCGACACCATTCAGCCAAAGTCCGATCTGGTGCCGATTGCGCTACTCGACTACGTGGCGAACGCGGTTGGCGCGGCTGGCCGGGTTGAGCTCAAGCCAATCCTGGCGCTGGGAAACTTCACCACGGTTCCAACCTCCATGCTCGGTGACATTTCGAGCATCGATGTGCCCCTGCTTAACCACCTAGCCTCGGGTGCCGAGGCGGCCGACCTAGCTCCGCTGGCAAACGGCGGCGCCCATCCGGTGGCCGATGCCGACGAGACTCAGCGTCGAATCATGGCTCGAGCTGTGGCCGGTCAATCCTTCGCGGTGGAAACTCTGCCGGGCTGCGGCTACACCCAGACCGTGGTCAACACTCTGGCCGCGCTGACGGCCGCCCGTCGCCGCACTCTGGTTCTGGCGCCGCGTCGTCAGACCCTCAACGAGCTAGCCGACCGCTTTGCCGTTGCCGGCCTCAACGGCCTTGCGCTGCGCAGCGACTCAGCCTGGATGGACACCATCGCTGCCATTAGCCGCAGTGAGAAGTCGCGTTCCACCGTGAGTGGCACGGCTGCGGTTGACCTTCAGGACCTGAGCAA
>JAGWUG010000004.1 GCA_028868555.1 Actinomycetales bacterium
AGACGGCGGCTACCGCTACCAACCGAAGACTCGTTGATGAGCGAGACCAGACCAATCTGAGCCGAGCGGGAAACGTGAGTTCCACCACAGAGCTCGCGGCTCCATGGGCCGCCAACCTGAATGACGCGAACCTCTTCGTCGTAGGTCTCACCAAAGAGCGCAACAGCGCCCCACTCCTTGGCGTCCGGCAGGCTCATGAACTGAGCCGAAACGGCCAGGTCCTGACGGATGGCGAGGTTGGTGACCTCTTCGATCTCGGAGCGAGTCTCGGCCGAAAGCGCCTGCTGCCAGGCGAAGTCGAGGCGAAGGTAGCCAGGCTTGTTGTAGGAACCGCTCTGGAGCGCAGTCGGGCCAAGAACCTGACGCAGCGCAGCGTGCACCACGTGGGTTCCGGAGTGTGCCTGAGCGGCTCCAAGACGCCACTCGGCGTCAACCTGGGTAACAGCCTTAGCGCCAACTGCAATCTGGCCCTGGCGAACCAGAACTTTGTGCGAGACCAGTCCCTTGACTGGCTTCTGTACGTCTAGAACCTCAAGCTCAAAGCCGTCACCGATGATGAGACCGGCATCGGCCTCCTGGCCACCCGATTCCGCGTAGAGCGAGGTCTGGTCGAGGATTACCTCGACGATTTCGCCCTCGGAAACGTGCTTGGCAGAGTTGCCGTCGGCAATCAGACCAATGACCTTAGCCTCGGTCTCCAGCTCGTCATAGCCGGTGAATTTGGTAACGCCAGCGGCACGGAACTCGCCGTATACCGAGAGGTCGGCTCCACCCTTCTTGGCACGGGCATCGGCCTTGGCACGGTTCTTCTGCTCCAACATGAGCGCCTTGAAGCCATCGCGGTCTACGGTCAGGCCGTGCTCCTCGGCAACTTCAAGGGTTAGGTCAATTGGGAAGCCATAGGTGTCGTGCAGTAGGAAGGCTGCGTCGCCTTCAAGCTGCTTGCCGCCGCTGGTCTTCACCGATGCGATTGCCTCTTCCAGGAATACTGTTCCCGAAACCAGGGTGCGGAGGAAGGCTTCTTCCTCGTTCACCGCTGTGGTGAGGATGCGAGTGAAGTCGGTCTCGACCTCTGGGTAAGCGGCCTTCATGGCGTCCTTCGACGCGGTGAAGAGCTCGGTGAAAACAGGCTTCTCAACACCCATCAGGCGCATGGCGCGAACCACGCGGCGCAGCAGGCGACGCAGCACATAGCCGCGGCCGTCGTTGCCCGGGGTTACTCCATCGGAGATGAGCATAAGTGCCGAACGAACGTGGTCGGCAACAACGCGCATGCGCACGTCATCCTCGGTGTGAGCACCGTAGGTCTTGCCGGAAAGCTTGGCGGCGAGGTCGAGAACAGGGCGAACCTGGTCAATCTCGTACATGTTCTCAACACCCTGAAGCAGGAACGCTACGCGCTCCAGACCCATACCGGTGTCGATGTTCTTCTTTGGCAGCTCGCCAAGGATCTCGAAGGAGTCCTTGCCGGTGCCCTGCCCGCGCTCGTACTGCATGAATACGAGGTTCCAGATCTCGATGTAGCGGTCTTCGTCGGCCTCTGGGCCACCCTCGCGACCGTAGGCTGGGCCGCGGTCGTAGTAAATCTCGGAACATGGGCCAGAGGGACCCGGCTGGCCGGTTGACCAGAAGTTGTCCTTCATGCCGCGGCGCTGGATGCGCTCCATAGGCACGTCTGCAATCTCGCGCCACATGGCGATTGCCTCGTCGTCGTCCTGGTAGACGGTGACCCAGAGCAGCTGCGGGTCAATGCCCAAGCAGCCACTGTCGCGGCTTCCGGTCAGGAACTCCCAGGCGAAGGTGATTGCCTCGCGCTTGAAGTAGTCACCGAACGAGAAGTTGCCGTTCATCTGGAAGAAGGTGCCGTGACGGGTGGTCTTGCCAACTTCGTCGATGTCCAGAGTGCGGATGCACTTCTGAACGCTGGTGGCGCGAGCGAATGGGGATGGAACCACACCGGTCATGTAGGGAATGAACGGAACCATACCGGCCACGGTGAACAGCAGCGAAGGATCTTCACTGATGAGCGAGGCGGATGGAACTACGGTGTGGCCGTTGCGCTCGAAATAGTCGAGCCAGCGCCGGCGAATTTCGGCGGTAAGCACTTAGGGATTCCTAATTGTTTGAGGTGGACTGGCTAGATTGCTATTTAGCCTGCTCAGAGGCGATTTCCGCCTCGCGCTCACGGTAGCCCTCGGCTACGGCAGCGCCAAACTCCTTAGCGCGACGAGAAACGTCGGCTGCGAGTTCTTGAGCTTTTGGGTTTTCCTGTAGCTGACGAACAGCCAAAACACCGATGCTGATGCCGGTGACAAACCAAAGCAACTTCTTCACGAGGGCCCCTTACTTCTTGCTCTTCAGGATTGATCTGAACCCTGAGGCTACTCCAGCAATTTTAACCAGTGGTGAACCAACTGCGGAGGTAAAGAGGGAAACCATGGCACTCACGTTGCCAGTGACCTCGGATACGTTTTCGGTGATTACGTCCACCTTGGCCAGTTGCTTGTTGGTGGCCTGAACGGTTTCAGTGAGTTCGGAGAGCAGCGGAGTTACCTCAGCCGATACTTCCCGGATCGAGTCGGTGGTGGAGTCTAGGACTTTGCCTAGCTTCACCAGCGGAACACCGATGAATAGCACCAACAGCACAAAGCCGCTGGCAGCAATAATTCCTGCGATGTCTCCGCCGCTCATCCGAACCCCTAACTAGTTGTTAGTTAGAAACTACTAGCGAGCTGCGTAGTACTCAACCACAAGCTGTACTTCACAGGTGATTGGAACTTCGGCACGCTTTGGGCGACGAACCAGAACAGCGGTGAGCTTGTCCAACTGAACGTCAAGGTAAGCAGGTACTGGAGGCAGAACCGCAACGTGGCCACCGGCAGCGGCAACCTGGAAAGGCTCAGTGCCCTCCGACTTAGCGTGTACGTGGATCTGCTGACCTGGCTTTACGCGGAACGATGGGCGGTCAACGCGCTCACCGTTTACGAGAATGTGGCGGTGCACAACCATCTGACGAGCCTGTGCGATGGTACGAGCGAAGCCCGAACGGAGCACGAGAGCGTCGAGGCGCATTTCCAGAAGCTCAACCAGGTTCTCACCGGTCAGGCCCTCGGCACGCTTTGCCTCAGCGAAGGTCTTGCGGAGCTGTGCCTCGCGGATGCCGTACTGGGCGCGAAGACGCTGCTTCTCGCGCAGACGAACGGCGAAGTCGCTGTCAGCCTTCTTGCGGGTGCGGCCGTGCTGACCTGGAGCGTATGGACGCTTCTCGAGGTACTTGGCGGCCTTTGGGGTCAGTGCCAGTCCCAGTGCGCGGGAGCGGCGGGTGGTGCTACGAGTACGAGTGGTCTTTGACACGTACTTTCCTTTCATGGGTTCACAGGGAACCGAATAGCGGTTTGTTCACAATAAAGACGCAAATCCGTAGAGCTTGGTTTTGGTCTAATCGCCACGGACCACCCGGCTATTTAGGTGGTCGCTCCGTTGGACATCGCAGCAGCCGTGCGCAAATGTCCCAGTCGGCAACCTCACAAGTCTAGCAGTGAGGCCCCAGCAAAGCCAAGGATGCCGGCTCTACTTACCCAGCCCGCGAATGATGGCGCGCAGTTTGGCCCAGCGTTCGGCCAGTTCGCGCTCGAAACCGACCTCTTTGGGAATGTAGTAGCGGCGTTTCGCCACCTTGCCGGTCACGTAATCCTGTGGCACCACTGCCTTGGCATCGTCGTGAGGGTAAACGTAGCCAACTCCGTTGCCACGGCCCTTGGCCCCGGCGTAGTTGGATGACCTCAACGGCTTAGGCACCGATGGCTGCATCCCAGCCCGCACGTCCTCAAGCGCCGCATTGATGGCGTTGTAAGCCGCGTTGCTCTTTGGTGCCAGCGCCAGATAGATGGTTGCCTCCGCCAGCGGGATCCGCCCCTCTGGCATTCCAATCTGCTGCACGGTTTCGAATGCCGCTACGGCAAGTGGGAGCGCCTGCGGGTCGGCCAGGCCAATATCCTCGGCGGCAAGAATCATGAGTCGACGCGCAATGAATCGAGGGTCCTCTCCCCCTTCAATCATTCGTGCCAGCCAGTGCACGGCCGCATCGGCATCGGAGCCCCGAACACTCTTGATGAAGGCGCTGATGATGTCGTAGTGCTGGTCACCATCGCGGTCGTAGCGCACCAGTGCGTGATCGAGCGATTCTTCAATGTCGGCCCGCTCAATAGTGGTGTTGCCCACCGATGCCGCGTGCGCGCCGGCAGCTTCCAGAACAGTCAACGCACGCCGGGCGTCGCCCTGAGCGAGGAGCACGATCTGATCGCGTTCTCCAGCTTCGAGAGCAACCTCTCCATTTAGCCCGCGCGGGTCCGAGACGGCCCGGTCCACCAGGGTCGCGATGTCGTCTTCGCTGAGCGGTTCGAGGGTCAGCAGGAGTGAACGACTAAGCAGCGGTGCGATGACGCTAAACGAGGGGTTCTCAGTGGTGGCGGCAATCAGGGTGACCCAGCCAGCTTCAACACCCGGAAGCAGGGCATCCTGCTGTGCCTTAGAGAAACGATGAATCTCGTCCAAGAAGAGAAGTGTGCCGGTGCCGTAGGCGTCGCGTTCCTTCTGCGACTGCACCATGACCTCGCGCACATCTTTGACACCGGCAGTGATTGCGCTCAGCTCAACGAAACGTCGGCCGGAGTCACGGGCAATTGCCTGAGCCAGGGTGGTTTTACCTGTTCCTGGTGGACCCCACAGCAGCACCGATGTGCTTGCCGGCGCTTTGCCATCGGCGATTGGAGTTGCCAACTGGCGCAGCGGAGAACCCGGTTTCAGAAGGTGCGACTGCCCAACGACTTCGCTCAGGCTTCGCGGCCGCATCCTGGCGGCCAGCGGCACGCTCATAGCAAAGAGGCTGGAGTCCGAAGTCACCTGCTCAGGATGCCATAAAATCGCATCTGTACGTCTCTTTGGAGACCTAAAACTTTATTTGGGAGAAGTTGTGGCAACCAACAAGGAAATCAAGGCTCAGGCCGCTGCTCGTAAGAAGGCTTACGACGCAAAGTTGGCTCAGGTTGAGGTCAAGGCAAAGCGTCGCAAGAACGACAACCGCTTCGCAGTGGTCATCGCCGCTGGTGCACTGATCCTGTCGCTCGCCGCTACCTACGGCCACCAGGCTTTCACCACTGCCCAGACCGCCGCCACTGCCACTCCTAGCGCAAGCGCATCGTTGGCAAGCAGCGCCAGCCCAACCCCTGCGGTAACCAACGCAGCCAACGTCCCAAGCGCAAGCCTCGCCGAGGCCCGCACCTGGTTGGGTCACCTCAACGTGAACGGCCGCAACCTCAAGATTCAGCTCGATGGCAAGAACGCACCTCAGGCAGTTGCAAACTTCATCTCGCTTGCCAAGAAGGGCTTCTACAACGGCGTCAGCTGCCACCGCCTCACCACTCAGGGCATCTACGTTCTGCAGTGTGGAGACCCTAAGGGCGACGGCACTGGCGGTCCAGGCTACAGCTGGGGTCCAATCGAGAATGCACCGGCCGACAACGTCTACAAGACAGGCGTTTTGGCCATGGCGCGACAGGGTGGCAACGGCAGCTCTATGGGCTCGCAGTTCTTCATCGTTTACAAGGACAGCACCATCCCGAGTGACAGCGCCGGCGGCTACACCGTATTCGGCAAGATCGTCAACGGTATGACTGTGATTGACGGAATCGCCGCAGCCGGAACCACCGATGGTTCGGGCGACGGAAAGCCAAAGACTGCCACCACTCTGGGCGCAATTTCGGTCCAGTAGTCAAACTAAACTAAGAACGTCTGAACTCGGGCGCGGGCAGCCGCGCCAACAAACACAGGAGCACAAAGTGGCCACCAATACCCCTGCCCCAGAGTCCACCCCTGCTGCTGAGGTTGTTGCTCCGGCAGCCACCCCAGCCGCACCAGCTCCTGTGGTTGAGGCCACTCCAGCTGCGGTTCCAGCACCTGCTGCTGTCGCGGCTCCGGCTCCTGCAGCGCCAAAGCCTGTTGCACCAGTTGCTGCTGCTCCAGCAAGCAGCGGTTCCAGCTTTGGCCGCGTAGACGCCGAGAACAACGTCTTTGTCACCGATGCCGGTGCAGAGCGCAAGGTTGGCCAGTACCCAAACGTCACTCCTGCAGAGGCGCTCGCCTTCTTCGAGCGTAAGTTCGCGGACCTGGCGGCTCAGGTTCGCCTGCTTGAGCAGCGCGTAGCGGCCAACGCTGACGCGCAGGCACTCAAGAAGAGCCTCAACACCATTACCGCTGAGCTGGTTGAGCCGAACGCCGTTGGCGACCTAGCCGACCTGCGCAAGCGCATTGCAGCCGTTACCGAGAAGATCTCGCTGGCAGTCTCTGCCAAGCACGAGGTCAACAAGGAGCAGATCGGTGCCGCACTAGCCGAGCGCGCTCGAATCGCCGACGAAGCAGAGGCGATTGCCAACCAGGACCCAGCCAAGACTCAGTGGAAGAACGGCACTGCCGCACTGACCGCACTCTTCGAGCAGTGGCAGAACGCCCAGAAGAACGGACCAAAGCTCCCTAAGGCCGAGGCAGACGTTGTATGGCGTCGCTTCAGCGCCGCACGCACCAAGTTCGACGCCAACAAGCGTCAGTACTTCGCTACTCTCGACGCCAGCAACAAGCAGATCAAGAGCAAGAAGACTGAGATTGTTGAAAACGCCGAAGCCCTGATCTCTAAGGGCGCCGATGCAGTTGTTGAGTACCGCAAGCTGCTCGACGCTTGGAAGGCAGCCGGCCACAGCAAGAGCAAGTTTGATGACGAGCTTTGGGCACGCTTCAAGGCTGCCGGTGACGCCATCTACGCGGCAAAGGGCGAGCAGGTAGCTGTTGAGAGCGCCGACCACGCAGCGAACTACGCGGCAAAGGTCGAACTTATCAAGAAGGCCGAGAAGGCCGTCACTCCTGAAAAGGACCTAGCCGCAGCCAAGAAGGCGCTGCAGCAGATCCAGCAGGAGTGGGAGAAGATTGGTCGCGTTGCCAAGGAGAAGGTACGCGAGGTTGAAGACCGCATGCGCGCCATCGAGGCCAAGGTTCGCGACGCCGAGCAGGAGCACTGGCGCAAGACCGACCCTGCCACTCAGGCTCGCACCAACTCGGTTCTCAGCCAGCTGGAAGACTCCATCACCAAGCTTGAGAACGACCTGAAAGCTGCCAAGGCCAAGAAGGACGCCAAGGCAACCAAGGCCGCCGAGGAGGCGCTTGCAGCTCGCAAGGCCTGGCTCGAGGTCGTGAAGAAGTCCCAGTAGGGCTTCTCCCCCAGAACTAAAGCAAAACGGGAACCCAATTGGGTTCCCGTTTTAGCTTTAAGCGCCTAAGCCAGCGCCGAGAAGGATTAGGACGAAACGCGGTAGACGTCGTAGACGGCATCGATGCGACGTACCGCATTGAGCAGGTGATCCAAGATGGTTGGGTCACCGATCTCGAAGACAAAGCGGCTGAGGGCCACGCGGTCAGCTCGAGTGGATACCGAGGCGCTGAGAATGTTGACGTGGTGCTCGGATAGAACCCGGGTGACGTCAGAAAGCAGACCGTTGCGGTCCAAGGCTTCAATCTGAATCTGCACCAGGAACTGACCGCGTCCACTCTGCGACCAGCTGACATCAATCATGCGCTCTGGCTCGGACTGGAGGTCAACGATGTTCTTGCAGTCAGAGCGATGCACCGAGACACCAGAACCGCGCGTAATGAAGCCAACGATGTCGTCACCTGGAACCGGAGTGCAGCAACGCGCCAGCTTGACCATTACGTCTGCGTCGCCACGAACCAGCACACCCGAGTTGTTGCGGCTGTTTGTATTGGCGCTGGCCGGACGGGTTGGTGGAAGCTCGAAGATGGACTCGTCAGACTCCTGCTCAACGTGGAGCGCAGCCTGGAGCTTCTCCACAACTGACTGTGACGAGATGTGGCCTTCGCCAATGGCCGCGTAGAGCGAGCTTACGTCTGGGTGGTGCAACTCGGAGGCAAGCTGAACTAGGAGGTCTCCCCCGAGCAGGCTCTTGAGTGGCAGGTTGGCCTTGCGCATTGCCTTAGCAAGAGCTTCCTTGCCGTTCTCAATGGCGTCCTCGCGGCGTCCTGCGGCAACCCACTGCTTGATCTTGGACTTGGCGCGCTGACTCTTAACGAAGGTCAGCCAGTCCTGCGACGGTCCTGCCTCAGGGCTCTTGGAGGTGAAGATTTCAACTACGTCACCGGACTGCAGCACGGTTTCGAGCGGCACCAGGCGGCCGTTGACCTTGGCGCCCATGGTGCGGTGGCCCACTTCGGTGTGAACCGCGTAGGCGAAGTCAACCGGAGTGCCACCGGTAGGAAGACCGATTACGCGGCCCTTCGGGGTGAAGACGTAGACATCCTTGGCGCCAATCTCAAAGCGGAGGGCGTCCAAGAACTCAGATGGGTCCTGGGTTTCGGCCTGCCAGTCGCTGAGGTGCTTCAACCAAGCGAGGTCTTCCTCGGCATTGGTACCGCCGCGCAGACTCTCCTTGTACTTCCAGTGAGCAGCCACACCAAACTCGGCGCGGTTGTGCATCTCCTGGGTGCGAATCTGAATCTCGATTGGCCGCCCGTTTGGACCTATCACAGTGGTGTGAAGCGACTGGTACAGGTTGAACTTGGGCATGGCGATATAGTCTTTGAAACGACCAGGAACCGGCGACCAGCGGGCGTGAATGGCACCGAGGATGGCGTAGCAGTCGCGAACCTCCTGCACAATCACACGGATGCCAACCAGGTCGTAGATGTCGTCAAACTCGCGGCCGCGAAGCACCATCTTCTGATAGATGCTGTAGTACTGCTTTGGTCGTCCAGCAACGCGACCACGGATGCGGTTTTCACGCAAATCGGAATCGATGCTTCCGATTACCTGCTCGATGAACTCTTCGCGCTTAGGGCTGCGCTGGCGGACCAGGTTTACGATCTCCTCGTACACCTTTGGATAGAGCACCGAGAAGGAGATGTCCTCGAGCTCGCTCTTGATTGCGCTGATTCCAAGTCGGTGCGCCAGAGGAGCGTAGATCTCTAGGGTCTCTTGGGCCTTTTTGCGGGCTTTGTCCTCAGGAACGTACTTCCAGGTGCGAGCGTTGTGCAGGCGGTCCGCCAACTTGATAACCAGGACGCGAATGTCCTTGGACATCGCCACAACCATCTTGCGAACGGTTTCGGCTTGGGCGTTATCGCCAAACTTCACCTTGTCCAACTTGGTTACGCCATCCACCAGCATGGCGATCTCGCTACCAAAGTCCTTGGTCAGTTGCTCCAGGGTGTAAGGAGTGTCCTCCACAGTGTCGTGAAGCAAGGACGCCGCAAGGCTGGTAACACCGATGCCTAGGTCCGCCAGGATCTTGGTGACCGCAAGCGGGTGGGTGATGTAAGGCTCGCCGCTCTTTCGCAGCTGTCCGCGGTGTGCCTCTTCGGCCACCTCGAATGCTCGCTCTAGAACGGTGAGGTCGGAACGCGGGTGGTTAGCTTTGGCGATGCGCAGGATTTCTCCAAGCTCATCGGCGTATGGACCGCCCTTGGCGCCAAAGATGCCCTGCAGACGCGAGCGAAGCGAGGCAATGCTGCCGGTTGGAGTTGCGTCGCTCACGATCTGCTGGTTTCTCTAGTGCTCCCCTAGCGGCTAGCTAGAACCTTTGCCGCTGCCTTTGCGTACTTCGGCTCGTTCTCGCGGAAGAGCGAGTAGATCGGAGCAGCAACAAAGATGGTGGAGTAGGTTCCCACGATGATACCGATGAACAGAGCCAGCGAGATGTCACGAAGGGTTCCGGCACCGAGCAGCAGGGTTCCGATGAAGAGAATGGCGGCAACTGGAAGAACCGCAACCACCGAGGTGTTTATGGAACGCACCAGGGTCTGATTGATCGCAAGGTTGACGCGCTCTGCAAAGGTGAAGGTCTGGCTGAACTCAACCTCGTGAGTGTTCTCACGGATCTTGTCGAAGACCACCACGGTGTCGTAGAGCGAGTAACCAAGAATGGTCAGGAATCCGATAACTGCAGCTGGAGTTACCTCGAAGCCAAAGGCTCCGTAGACGGCTGCGGTAATGATGAGGTCGTGTGCCAGAGCGATCAGCGCGGCGGCAGACATCTTCAGGGTGCGGAAGTACAGGGCCATTGCAACAGCAGCCAGGGCGATGAACCAGAGCAGACCGCTGAGGGCCTTACCAGTTACGTCCTGACCCCAGCTGGCACCCACGAAGGACGCAGCAACCTGGTTGCCTGGAACCTTGAAGCCGGCGGCAATCGCCTGGCGCACCTTCTCGGAGGTGTCGGCCGAAAGCTCCTCGGTCTGGATGCGGAGGCCATCGGTGCCGATGTGGGCGACGTTGACCTGAGCGGTTGCCGGAAGCACGGTGTGAACCGCGTTCTGAGCAATGCTCTCGGAGTTGCTCACGGTGGTGTTCAGCGAGAACTGCGAGCCACCCTTGAACTCAATACCGAAGTTGAAGCCGTTGTGGCCAAAAAAGGTGATGCCGACGGCGAGCAGGGCAACCACGATGGATGCAATGAAGCCGTACTTGCGACGACCAAGGAAGTCGAACGAACGCTCGCCCGAGTAGAGGGCGTTACCGAAATCTGCGAAACGAGACATTAGTTTGCCTCTCCCTTGTTCTCAGCCGACTTTCGCTCGGCAATGGTTTGACGCTTGGTGGCTTCCTTCGATGCCTTGGCAGCCTTGCCGGCTCCCAGGTTCTCCGAAACGCGGAACTGACCGCGGCCAACGTAGGCGATGTCCTTCATGGTGTTGACGTCAAAGCCGGACCACTTGCTG
Organism: Actinomycetales bacterium; assembly: GCA_028868555.1. GTDB lineage: Bacteria > Actinomycetota > Actinomycetes > Actinomycetales > Microbacteriaceae > Rhodoluna. The sequence goes on from JAGWUG010000004.1 coordinate 10,777, forward strand.
CCGCTCGAGAAGAACTCTCGGGTGGCAAGGATCTGAAGCATTGGGTGGGTGAACAGCACCACAACCAAGACGTCGATGATGGTGGTCAGACCCAGGGTGTAGGCGAAGCCTCGTACGTTACCAACGGTAAGCAGGTAAAGCACGGTTGCTGCCAGGAAGGAGATACCGTCCGAAACCAAGATGGTGCGGATTGCGCGCTTCCAACCTCCGTCAACCGCTGCCGAGAGGCTGCGGCCATCACGAAGCTCGTCGCGCACACGCTCGAAGTAGATGATGAACGAGTCGGCGGTAATACCGATGGACACGATCAAACCGGTTACACCCGCAAGCGACAGGCGGTAGCCCTGACGCCAGGAAAGCAGCGAAACCATGATGTAGGTCAGCAGAGCAGCTACTACGAGCGAGCCCACGGTCACCACGGCTAGACCGCGGTACTGCAGGAACGAGTAGAGCACAACGATGAGCAGACCGATTGCACCGGCGAGCAGACCGCTCGAAAGCTGCTGGCTACCCAGTGTTGCAGAGATGTCTTCCTTGCTGAGTACGTTGAAGCCGATTGGCAGCGAGCCGTACTTGAGCTGGTCGGCAAGCGACTTGGAAGTCTGAGCGGTGAAGCTACCGGTGATCTGAGCCTCACCATTGGTGATGACTGCATTGGTTTGAGGGGCAGTGATTACGTAACCGTCGAGGGTAACCGCGAACTGGTTGCGCGGGCTGCTCAGTGGGTAGAGACGCTTGGTGACGTTGGCGAACTCAGAAGTTCCCTTGCCGTTGAACGACAGGTTGATTGCCCAGTTGCCGGTGCTGGCACCTGTGGAGGTGTTCACGGTGCCGGCGTTTGCGTTGGCAATGTCCGAACCCTGGATCTCTACTGGACCGAGGATGAACTTGGTACCGAGTGCAGTGTCACAGGTGACAACAGGCTTGCTGTCGTCGTCTACCTGGCCAGGAGCACGGAACTGCTTGGAGCAGTCCAGGTTCTCGTACTGAGCCTGAAGTGCCGGGCTAACCCAGTTGAGGTCGCTGCCATTGGTTGGCGCGGCCGAGCTGGTTGCCAGAGGAGAACCGGTTGGAGTGGCAGCAGCGGTGCGAGTGGTCTCGGTGCTGGTGCCCACCGATGCGGTGCTGCTGGCCGAAGTCGCCAGTACCGGACGGAACTGAAGCTTGGCGCTGGCCTCAATTAGCTTCAGGGTGTTGTCATCTGGCTTGCCAGGGATGGAAACAATGACGTTGCTGTTTCCCTGGGTGGTGATGGAAGCCTCGGACACACCGGTGGAGTCAACACGCTGACGGATGATGGCAACCGCCTGGTTCAGCTGGTCGGCGGTTACGGTCTTACCGTTAGCCAGCTGCGGGGTGAGGATGATCTGAGTTCCACCCTGGAGGTCCAGTGCCAGCTGCGGCACGAACGAGGCACCGGCAGCCTGGAACAGAACGCCCAGTCCGATGATTCCAGCGAGGATGGCTGCGATTGCACCCAGCCAGGTGAGGCGCTTCTGTGCGCCCTTTACGATTCCGTTAGCGGACAAGGTTTGAGTCCTTAGTTCTCGGTCTGCTTGGCAGCAGGCTTACGGGTGGTGGCAGGCTTTGCTGCGGCTGGCTTCTTGGCAGCGACAGGCTTAGCAGCAGCTTTAGCTACTGGCTTTGCGGCGGTTGCAGTCTTAGCAGCCGCAGGCTTCTTAGCGGCAGGCGCCTTCGCTTCAACGGCTGGCTTAACTGCCACAGGAGCCGCAGCCTCAACCTCAACTGCTGGCTCTTCCTTGGCTTCCCACACCGATGCGGTGCGAACGGCGCCACGAAGAACCTCAAGCTTGCTACCGGCCGAGTTGACAACGATGTACTCGTCGCTGATGGAAACCACGCGACCGACAATGCCGCTGTGAAGCAGAACCTTGGCACCGACAACGAGCTGCGATGCAAGCTCCTCGGCCTGCTTCTTGCGCTTGCGGTTGCCGCGGAACATCATGACGCCCATTACGGCAATCATGGCGACAATAATCAGGTCGTTCGGGTTCATTTCAAACCAATCGTCGGTGGAGTGCAAACACGCCACAGGTCAGCAAAAACAAAGGCCCAAAAAGGCCCATTCATTCGATTATAGACGCACCGATGCCCGTTACTCGGCTAGTTCGGGTGCCTGAATTCCTAGGTGTCGGAACGCCAACTCGGTGGCCTGGCGGCCTCGTGCGGTGCGGGCAATCAAGCCCTGGCGAACCAGGAAGGGTTCTACTACCGATTCAATGGTGTCGGCCTCTTCGCCTACGGCCACAGCAAGGGTGGAAAGACCTACCGGCTTGCCCTTGAAGCGCTGGGTAAGCAAGTTCAGAATCTCGCGGTCGAGTCGGTCAAGACCTAGGGCATCCACGTCGTAAAGCTTCAGAGCCGCGTTGGTCTCGGTCATGCCAACGCTCTTCACCTCGGCAACGAGTGCGAAGTCTCGAACTCGTCGGAGAAGACGGTTTGCAATGCGAGGGGTACCACGGCTGCGGGAGGCAATCTCCCCCAGCGCCTCATCGCTGATCTGTACGTCGAGACGAATGGCGGCACGCTTCAGTACCTGCGCCAATTCGGCATCGGAGTAGAACTCTAGGTGAGCGGTAAAACCAAAGCGGTCACGGAGCGGGTTTGGGAGCATGCCACTGCGGGTGGTGGCACCCACCAGGGTGAACGGCGCCAACTCAAGCGGAATGCTGGTGGCGCCAGGACCCTTACCCACCATGACATCGATGCGGAAGTCCTCCATCGCCAGATAGAGCATTTCTTCCGCCGGACGGGCCATGCGGTGAATCTCGTCAATGAAGAGCACTTCACCAGGCTGGAGTGACGACAAAACTGCGGCGAGATCGCCTGCGTGCTGAATGGTAGGTCCGCTGGTAAGGCGAAGCGGGTGACCGGACTCGTGGGCAACGATCATTGCCAGGGTGGTCTTGCCGAGTCCCGGAGGTCCAGCCAGCAGAATGTGGTCCGCGCTGCGATTCTGAAGCTTGGCGGCCTGAAGCATGAGGCTCAGCTGCTCGCGAATCTTGGCCTGGCCAACAAACTCTTCGAGACTCTTTGGTCGAAGGGCCGACTCAAACGCGAGTTCGTTTGCGTCTAGACCTGCATCTGTGACTTCGTTCACTGGTCACCACCGGACACGCTCTTTGAATTTCCGAGGCGAGCCAGTGCCGTGCGAAGCAGTGCGTCAGCTGTGGCGCTCTCCCCCAGTGCTTCGGCCGCGTCGCGAACCGCCTCAGCAGCCGGCCGCTCGGCCCAACCAAGTCCCTGAAGAGCCGCAATCACATTGCTTAGGTCTACCTTTGGTGTCTTGC
>JAGWUG010000175.1 GCA_028868555.1 Actinomycetales bacterium
CCAATCGTCTTTGCGGCACTGCGCGACGGCAAGAACCCAAAGGTCTTTGGTGACGACTACGCCACCACCGATGGCAGCTGCGTGCGCGACTACGTTCACGTGCTTGACCTAGCCGAGGCTCACCTGAGCGCGCTGGACTACCTGGATTCCGACGAGCGCCCATACGACGTGTTCAATGTTGGAACCGGCGCTGGTTCGAGCGTCTTCGAGGTGCTGGCCGAGATCCGCAAGGTGAGCGGTCTGGACTTTGAGATTGACATCGCGGAGCGTCGCGCCGGCGACCCTCCATATCTAGCTGCCGATGTTTCGCGCATCAACGAGACCCTGGGTTGGAAGGCCAAGAACGGCCTGCACGAGATTGTTGCCAGCGCCTGGGAAGCCCAGGCTTAGAGTCACTTCGAGCGAATTCTCGATTAGCTGGTTGCTAGAAAAGCGGTTCCCGAGCCGCTAAACGAGTAGAGTCTGGCGTCCGCCAGATAGGCTGCCTCGCCCTGACGCAGCACCTGGCGCTCGCCCTTGGAATCCCCAACGGCAACCTCGCCCGCGGTGCAAAGCACAATGGCCTCGTTTGCCAGTTCAACGTCGGCCAGCAGGTTTGCTCCCGAAACCTCAACGCGGTAGAGCAGGTAGTCCTCCGCCTTAGATGGGTAAACCCACAGGCCCGCGCTCAGTTGCTTCGGCTCCAAAACGGCGTTCTCCCCCAGACCAAAATCAACCACCCGCATTAGCTCCGGGATGTCAACGTGCTTTGGAGTCAGGCCGCCGCGCAGTACGTTGTCGCTGTTGGCCATGATCTCCACTCCCAGGCCAGCGATATAGGCGTGCACGTTGCCGGCCGGAAGTTCGGCAGCCTGCATCGGTGCCAATTCAATTCGGTTCAGTAGCTGTGAAACCAAGATGCCGGGGTCACCCGGGTACAGCTCCTCGAGTTGCGGAACCAGACTCAGGTTTGCCGATTCAATGTTGTCTTCGGCCGCCGAGAGCTTGGCCAGCTGGCTGAGCTGCTGGGTAACCTCACCTAGGTTGCCGCGCTGCTCGAGCACCGCCTCGAACACCGCCTTCACACCGTGAGCCCTGAGCAGGTGCACCAGCTGAGCGAGGCTGTCTTCCAGTAGTTCAAAGTCGTGCTGCTGCGCCTGCAGGATGAGGCGCTGGAAGCTGACCACAACGTCTACTCGCGGACGGAAGCCAATCAGCGCCGTGAATGGCGTGAGCGCCACAATCATTTCCGGCTTGTGGTGGTCGTCCTTGTAGTTGCGGTCCGGGGCATCAAATGACAGGCCGGCGGCGTTCTCACGCTCAAAGCCAGCGAGCGCCTGCTCTTTGGAAGGGTGCGCCTGAATGGACAGCGGCTGCGCGGCCGCCAAAATCTTGAGCAGGAATGGCAGCTGGCTACCTTCGCGCAAATCGGTCAGGGTCTGTCCGCTTTCAACCACCGATGCCGGGGAGCCGGGGTGGGTGCCAAACCAGATTTCCGCCATCGGTGCACCGGTGGCTTCGATCCCGAAATAGTCCGGAATCAACGTGGTTGAACCCCAGGCGTAATCGCGGGCTGTGTTTTGGATTTTGCGAATCAAATGACTTCCGTCTGCCGATGTTTGACAGTGTTTAGGGTAGCAAAGCCCTCTTCCGCTTTAGCCAATCACAAGACTCCGTGAATAAACTGAAGCGGTGGATTCCAGCCAGAGCAAGTCGATCGGTCGCACGCTTCTTGCGTATGCGGGTATTTTCATCATCTCGGCCGGTGACACTGTTCGCTACTCCATTGGCTTCTTCGCCTGGGGCGCGCTCTGCGTAGCGCTCGCCCTCGTTGCTCTCTTCTTCTTTATTCGCAGCAACCCTCGCGCCACCTTGGCCCGCATGCCGTTCACTCTGATTGGCCTGCTCGGATACATGCTGCTCAGCACCGCGTGGTCGTTCTATCGGCCATACACTCTGCTTGGCTACGCGGGAACCTTGATTGCCACAATCTTTGCCCTGTTCCTGATTTCCAACTACAGCTGGCGCGAACTGCTGGCCAAGTTTGCCCATGTCTTCTGGTTCATCCTGGCTGCATCCTTCGCATTTGAGCTCTACGCGGCAGTGATTGTGCATGGGCCAATCGCCCCGATATTTAAGAACTACACCGGCCCGGTGCCGCCGTCCGGCGCCTACTACTGGACTCAGGGCTGGCTGCTAAAGGGGGCGCGAATCCAGGGCATCGTTGGTAACGCCAACCTGCTGGCCTACATTGCCATGTTGGGCTTCATCATGTTTGCCATTCGATACACCATCCGCTCGGGCACTCGGTTTGTAAACATCACCGGCCTACTCATGGCCACCGCCGCATTTGCGCTAACCCGCTCGGCCGGCATCGGTTTCGCCATGGGGCTGGCCGCTGTAGTTGCCCTTGTGGCACTGATTGCCGAGGGCCGCGACCGCGAGACCCGCCACCGCTATTACCGTGTGGCCTGGACCGGCTTTGGCATCCTGGCTTTCTTCATTTTGGTTTACCGCGGGCAACTCTTCACCCTCATCGGTAAGAGCCCGGACATGACCGGCCGCCTCGACATTTGGAAGGCCGTCATGGGCCTGATTGGCCAGCGCCCACTGCAGGGTTGGGGCTGGATCTCCTACTGGATGCCGGGCGTGAAGCCTTACGAGGGACTGATCGTTCGCGACAACGTCACCTACTACCAGGCTCACAACTCCTACCTTGACGTCTGGCTGCAGCTGGGAATCTTCGGCTTCCTGCTGCTGGTGGCGCTTCTGACCCTCACCTTCATCAAGCTCTGGCGCCTGGGAGTTCGCCACACCAGCCCGCTCTACCTCTGGCCGGTT
>JAGWUG010000176.1 GCA_028868555.1 Actinomycetales bacterium
CATTCCTGAAGAGCGACAAGAACTACGAGCTGGCCAAGCGCCAGATGGCCGGCGGCGGCAGCACCGTTTCGTTCAAGATCAAGGGCGGCAAGGAAGAGACCTTCGCCGTAATGAATGGCCTGACCGTCATCGACATCAGCAACAACATCGCTGACTCGAAGAGCCTGATCACCCACCCCGCCAGCACCACTCACAAACGCCTCACCGAGGAAGTGCGCCAGGCCATGGGCGTGACCGCCAACACCGTGCGCCTAAGCGTTGGACTGGAGAACGCGGCCGACCTGATTCATGATTTGAAGGCTGCGCTGGGCTAACCTTCACAAGCCAAGAATTGGAAAACGCGCCCGCCGGTTGGTGGGCGCGTTTTCTGGTTTTTGATCTAGGTGGTTTTTGGGTCTAGCGGTAGCTGGCGATCGCCGCCACGGTCCGCTCGATCGATTCCAGGCTGGTGGCAAAGTTGATGCGCACGTACTGCCCGTATTCCGGACCATGGTCCACACCCGGAACCAGCGAAATCCGCTTCTCCTCCAGGATGCGGTTGGCCGGATTCTCACCCAGGCCCAGGCTGCTGACATCCAGCCATGCCAGGTAGCCACCTTGAGCCACCCAGTAGGGCACCTCGGGCAGAAGTTCCGACATCAGCCTGGTCAAAAGGTCGCGGCCGGCGCGGTTGGCAGCGACGGCCTGAGCCAACCAATCGTCACAGTTGCTAAAGGCCTCAGCCATGGCGAAACCGCCAAGCAAACTGGAACGCCAGTGCAGATCTGGCGGAACCACCGAGAGACGACTAGCCATGGTGGCACTCTGGGTGATGATGATGCTGGCCTTTAGGCCGGCCAGGTTGAAGCTCTTGGAAGCGGCAGTCACCACAATTCCGGTCTCGCGAGCTGCGTCCGAAACGGCCAGCCACGGGGTGAAAACCTGGTCCGCGTAGGTCAGCGGTGCATGAATCTCGTCGCTGATCACGGTGACCCCGTACTTCAGCGCCAGGTCGGCGATGGCCTCCAACTCGGTGCGGTCATGCACGCGGCCCATCGGGTTGTGTGGCGAGCAGAACAGGTAGAACTTGACGCCGGATGCGAACGCGGCTTCGATGCCGGGAATGTCCAGGCGCCAGGTTTCGAGGTCTGGCACCAGTGGCACGTCGGCCACCTCGCAGCCGACCTCGCGGATCCAGCCATAGAAGGCCGAGTAGACCGGAGAGTTGATCAGCACGCGCTCGCCCGGGGTGGTCAGGCGGCGCATGACCTCAACGGCTCCCACCGAAACGTCGGTTGCGATGCGAATCTGCTTGGGGTCTGGAGTCCAGTTCCAGTGGCGGGTGGCAAAGCCGACGAAGGCCTCGGCAACCTCTGGGATCGGACCCAAGTAGCCCAGGTCGCTGCGCTGAACGAAGTCGATCAGTAGGCCCTTGATTTGCGGCGCGATCTCGTAGTCCATCTCGGCCACGTGCATCGGCAAAACGTCTGGCGAAAAACGGCGCCACTTGGACGAGTGGCGCAGGTGAAGCTCGTCTAGCGGGCGGAGGAATTCGGACATTTGTCTATTCTCCAACGAATTCTGGGCCGCCGCCATTTTGGCGGCGTCGCTGCGCAACATAAAGCCACACAACCACCAGCACCAGGTACCAGGTCTGCGAAACCGCCAACAGCCGCTCAACGACTCCCACGTAGGTCACGGTCGGGTCGGTCCAGACCACCAGGAAATACACCGAGAACACCGCGAAGAAAGCTGTCACCGAGATCGAGACCGCGGGCCGGATGATCGCCGGGTAGCGCTTATCGAAACGCATGGCCAGCAGCGGCCAGGCGCTGCAGAGCACGAAGCTGGTGATGGCAAAAACTCGGTGCGGCGTGGAGTAGCCGATCAGCGGGGTGGGAAACCAGGTGAGACCATAGGTGGCAAGGCCCGAAATCAGGATGGCGGCTCGTCCGGGCAACGAGAGCGCTGGGGTGTAAATGGCACCGATGATGCTGAGGGTTCCACCCAGCACAAAAAAGGCCGACATAATCAGGCGCACCGGAGATTCGAATGCGGCCAGGTCCGAGATGGTCTGACGCACCGGGTCGTAACCCACCCAAAGTGAACCAGCTATGGTCCATCCCAACCAACACTGGATTGCACCGATAACCGCGCCGATCAGAGCGGGCTTGCGCACCCATACCGTGGCCATGTTTTTTGTGCTCATAGGGTTCAGCCTAGGCGGTTTAGGCTGGCCTTGCTTGGCTGGTATGCGTGGCGGGAATAGGCTGACCTTGAAACCACGGAGGTTAGCGTGCAAGTCGTCACTGTTGAACGGTTACAGCAGATTCTGTCTGCCTTGCCCGCCAATCCCCGCGTGGTGGCCAGCGGCAACTTTGCTGCCCCAACGGTCTTGCTACAGGTCATCGACCAGGCTGTTCCGCAGTTCCGCCTACACATGCTGAATGCCCAGCCCGGCATCCCTGATCGCGAAGGCGTCCAGTACGAGTCGTCCTTCATCGGGGCAGGAATGCGGCGCCATCCGCGCCTGACCTACATCCCCAGTCGGTTGAGCCTGGTGCCGGTGCTGTTTAGGGATCACTTTATGCCCGACGTTGTACTGCTGCACACCAGCGCACGGCGCGACGACACGGTCTCTTTGGGCACCGAGGTGAACATCCTGCCGGCGGCCATAGAGGCGGCGCGGAGAAACGGCGGCCTGGTGATTGCCCAGGCCAACCCGCAGATGCCATACACCTTTGGCGATGCCCAGCTTTACGAGACCGAGATCGACTATTTAGTTGAGGTAGACCAGCCGCTGGCCGTAAAGTCTGCCCCCCAGT
>JAGWUG010000177.1 GCA_028868555.1 Actinomycetales bacterium
TTCTCCAAGGCAAAGGTATTCGGCGCGGTAACCGCCAGTGTCAACGTTTCTCGTGATCTCAGCGGAACCGTGGTTTCCACTCTTGCGGGTGGATTCTTTGGAATTCGCATCGTCGAGGCGCTGGCCAAAATCCAGCTGCCCGCAGGAGTGTCGGGGCAGGCAATCAAGCCAGCTCAGCTCTCCGGCTTGGACGCGGTCACGCACCTTGCCGTGAACAACGCCTACATTGAGGCCTTCCGACCAACCTTCCTGAACTCCGCCATTGCCTACGGCTTTGTGCTGGCGCTTGCCCTAACCTTGCCTAGGCTGAACCTCAAAGCCACTCACTCGTAGGGTTTTTGTTTATTCACAACATAACGAATGTATAAATCTGCATCACTTTTGTAGTTTCTGGACATAAGTCTGTTATCTTGAAACTAGACCTACATCTGTAGTTCTTTGCCTTTTGGTTATCCAGGGGTCAGACAAAGAAGTCATGAAAGGTATTTCCATGAAAAAGAAGAGTGGCCTGCGCATTGTCGCTGCTGCTGCGGTGGCCCTAGTAGCCTCCGCTGGCTTGATGGGCATCAACACCTCTGCAGCAAACGCAGCAGGAAACAACACCATCGTTCTTCACGTCCCAACCGTTCTTCCTGCCGGCACCCCTTCGCCTTGGCAGGCCGTGGTTGACGCCTTCACCAAGGCCAACCCTCAGTACACCGTAAAGATCGTCTACCTGGGCGCAACCGGCAACTACCAGACCGAACTTGCAACCGAGCTCCAGGCCGGTAACGGTCCAGACGTATTCAAGGTGAGCCCAGGACAGGGTCAGGGTGACTCCATCATCAACCTGGCCAAGGCAGGCTTCCTCATGGACCTGGCCAGCACCAAGGCTCCAAAGACCAACCCTGCAGGTTCCCTCGCAGTAATGGGAATCAAGGGCAAGACTTACGGCCTGGGCACCGGAATCACCCCTGGTGTAGTTGTAGCTAACTACTCGCTCCTTTATAAGGATGGCCTGAGCTGGCCAACCACCTTCGGTCAGCTGCTTGCCGACTGTAAGGTAGCCGTTTCCAACGGAAAGACCTTCTTCGGTCTGGCCGGTGGCATGGTGCCAAACACCCAGCTTTTGGTTGAGTCGGTTCTGCAGACCACCTACAAGGACACCAAGTGGGCAGCCAACCGTCTGGCCAAGAAGGTTACCTTCGCCAAGGACAAGGGCTACGCTCAGGCACTGAACCAGATCATTCAGATGAAGAACGCTGGCTGTTTCCAGGCTGGTGCTGAGGCCGGCGGCTTCGCCGACGCCATCGACCAGAACTTCTTCGGTCAGAAGGTATACGCCGTATTCGTTCCAGGCCCAACCGCCATTCCATTCGGCAAGTACGTTCCACCACTGAGCGGCCAGAACATCCAGGCCACCTACATCCCTGCAGTCAAGGCTGCTGACACTCGCATCCCTGCCAGCGTCAACACCGCGATCGCAATCAACGCCAAGACCAAGGCATCGGCAGCTGCAAAGGCATTCGTCAACTTCTTTGCCAGCACCGCCGGCCAGTCGGCATACCAGGCAATCACCGGTGACACCCCGATGCAGGGTGCGGACTCGCGTCCACAGTTTGCACCGATCGCCGACCTGATGGCTGCTCACAAGACCTTCGAGGCTCCACTGAACACCTTCACCAACAGCGCCGTTAGCGACGCACTGGGTAAGGGTGTACAGGGTCTCCTCACCGGTCAGGCAACCGTGGCGCAGATCCTGGCATCCATGGATGCTGCCTGGTAACCTGCGGCATTAGCAAGCAAAACTAAAAGCAACAAAAGGAACAAATGTCTCAGTCACGCGACCAGCGGCACCCAGCGACCGCAGCCTTAGTGATTGGGACTGGGAAGGGGTCCGGACGAAAGTCCGGACCCCGCATCCCAAACAGTCGGCTGGTAAAGCACGGCTACTGGTGGTGGGCTCTTCCAGCCCTCACCGCAATCTTCTCGGTTCACTATGTGGCCACTTTGATCGGTGCGTTCTTCTCGTTCACCGACTATCAGGGTTACGGCACGTTCAACTGGATTGGCTTCGACAACTACGCCAAGCTGCCGCTTGACCCCGAGGTCATGTCATCCATAGGCAACACAATCTTCCTGGCGCTCGGAGCCCTCATCATCAGCAATGGAGTTGGACTGGGCTTGGCACTGGCGCTGAACCGAACCCTTAAAACTCGCTACGTGCTACGCACCCTGCTTTTCCTGCCGGTGATCTTGAGCCCGCTCGCGGTGTCCTACATCTTCCGCTTCATTTTCGCCATCGATGGCCCAATGAACCAGCTACTGAAGGTATTGGGCTACAGCGGCACACCTATCGTCTGGCTTGCCAACGCCAAGCTATCTATCTGGGTAATCCTGCTGGTGGTCGCTTGGCAGATGATCGGTGTCTCGATGGTCATCTTCCTTGCTGGCTTGGCAACAGTGCCGCACGAGATCGAGGAGGCGGCCGCCATCGATGGGGCCGGCACCTTCACCCGCTTCTTCCGAATCACTATTCCGTTGATTCAACCGGCCCTGGCCATCTCGACTACGCTCGGTCTCATTCAGGGACTTAAGATCTTTGACCAGGTACTGGCAATGACCGGTGGTGGTCCGTTTGGCGCCACTGAGACTCTCTCACTTGTGGTCTACGCAGACACCTTCACCAACATGCGATTCGGATACGGTGCGGCTATCGCCATGGTGCTCACCTTTGTGATTCTGATTGCCTCAGGTATTCAGCTCTGGCTGACTCGCGACCGAGCAGGAGTGCACAACTAATGTTCAAGTACAC
>JAGWUG010000178.1 GCA_028868555.1 Actinomycetales bacterium
AGGAAGAGACCGGCATCGGAGGCGGCAAATTTGCCCAGGGTCTTGTGGGTGAAAACAAAGAGTTCAACCGGCGCACCAAAGAACACGTAGTTCTTGGCCCAGCTGGCGTCACGGGCGGCCTTGTCACCGCGTTCGATGCCGAGCATTCCAAACAGTTCCTTGCCAACTCGCTGAGCGCGTGGCAGAAGGTCTGGGTGGTAAGGCTTGGAGATCATCCAATTGCTGGTTGGTAGGCCGTAGCGGGTTAGCGCTAGCTTCAGCTTCGGCCACCAGCCGGCGCCTCGGGCATCCTTGACGGCATCCCAGCGCTTCAAAAACTCAGCCGAGACGCGGTCGCGGGTCTCGCCAGTTGCAACAGCCACCACAAATGGGCGGGTGTTGCTCCAGCTTGGCGCGGTTAGGCCATCGGTGATCAGCTGCTCAATGAGTGCAGGGTCAACCGGCGTAGCCAGAAAGTCACGCGTGGTGCGACGACTAGCGGCAAATGCGCTGAACTCCGAGCCCAACATGAACTAGCCCTGAGCTCCACCCTGCGGTCCGCCGCGGGTGCGACGACGCTGGCGGTTGCGGTTGCCGGCGCTAGGAGCCGGGTGCTCGTGTCCGCCGTGAGTTTCGGTCTTAGCACCCTCGCCACGGTTACCGCCGGAGCGGCTGCCGGTGTGGCCTTCGCCGGAGCGTCCACCCTGGTTGCGGTCACGTCCGCCGGATCCACCGCGGTTTCGGTCTCCGCCTCGGCCACCATCGCGTCCACGACCACCGTCGCGACTACCGGAAGACTGACCATCGGTGGCAGGCTTAGGCGAAGCAGCCTTCAGGCGACCCTTGATTCCCTCAGGAATGTTCAGGTCGATGAACAGGTGCTTGCTGCTGGAGTAAGTCTCCATTGGGTCTGGCTGACCAAAGTCGAGAGCCTGGTTGATGTGACTCCAGCGAGTGAGGTCTTCCCAGTCCACGAAGGTGACGGCAACACCGGTGCGACCGGCGCGGCCGGTACGACCAACGCGGTGCAGGTAAGCCTTCTCGTCTTCAGGAACCGAGTAGTTGATCACGTGGGTAACGTCATCAACGTCGATGCCTCGGGCTGCAACCTCGGTTGCAACCAGAATGTCCTTCTTGCCGGCGCGGAAGGCAGCCATCGAGCGCTCGCGCGCCTCCTGGGTCATGTCTCCGTGCAGGGCGGTTGCGTTGAAGCCACGGTCAACCAGTTCCTCGGAGACCTTGCTTGCGGCACGCTTGGTCTTCACGAAGATCACGGTCTTGCCGCGACCCTCGGCCTGAAGAATGCGGCCAACAACCTCGTCCTTGTCCAGCGAGTGGGCGCGGTAGACAAACTGCTTGATGTCTGCCTTGGTGTGGCCCTCGTCGTCCGGGTCGTTCACGCGAATGTGAACCGACTTGTTCTGGTACTTGCGAGCCATGTTGACGATGACGCCAGGCATGGTTGCGCTGAAGAGCATGGTCTGGCGGTCGCTAGGGGTGTAGGTGAAGAGCTTCTCGATGTCAGGCAGGAAGCCAAGGTCGAGCATCTCGTCAGCCTCGTCGAGAACCATGATCTCGATCTTGGAGAGGTCGAGCTTCTTCTGGCGGGAGAGGTCGATTAGGCGACCAGGGGTTCCAACCAGAATCTGAGCGCCGGCGTCAATCTGAGCCACCTGGCCTTCGTAGGCCTTGCCTCCGTAGATTGCGGCAACCATGGTGTCGCGGTTGCTAACGGCCAGAGTCAGGTCTTCGGCAACCTGCACGCAGAGCTCGCGAGTAGGCACCACGATGAGCGCTTTGGCACCCTTCTCAGGCGACTTACCCAGACGCTGGATCAGTGGAAGTCCAAAGCCCAGAGTCTTGCCGGTACCGGTCTTGGCCTGGCCAATAACGTCCTGGCCGGTGAGCGCTACAGGAATGCAGGACTCCTGGATTGGAAATGGATGGGTGATTCCCTTAGTGCCCAGCGCCTCCACGATGTCGGCATCGATGCCGAGGGATTGGAAGGTTACGTCTGGGTTGATGTCTTTATTCATTGCTATTAAGTGTAACGGTGGCTAATTCTGTGGCTCATCGGTGCGGTTTGGGTAGTCTAGATGGGTGTTTGAGTGGCTAAAAGGCATCAAGAAGCGCGGTCCAAACCTGCAGCTTCCAACCCGCGACGAGCGTGCGGCCCGCAACCAGGGCGCCGTTGACCTGAGCAAGTTCGCGCCAAACCCTAAAGACTTCCTCGGCCAGGTGGCCTATCTTGAGCTCAGCTCGTTTGAGATCATGACCTCGGAGATCAAGTTCGCTCCCACCACCGCATCCAAGGCGCAGCTCAGTGAGGCCTCTGCAAAGAGCTTTGATAAGTACCGCTCGCTAAGTCGCCGTCTGGCCGCACTTGGTTTTGACCCCACCGATGCCATGGACCCGTTCACCGAGCGAATCGACCTATTCCACAGCCGCACCAACGGCCTGGACTGGCACGAGACCGTGCTCAAGCTCTACCTGAGTCTCGGCCTGCTGGAAGAGTTCTACCGCAAGCTGGCCGGTGGCCTGAGCGATGAGCTTCACGCAGATGTTGAAAAGGCTCTAAATGACAAGACCATTGAGAAGTTTGCCAAGAAGGTCCTCACCGATGCCATGGCAAAGGACCCAATCCTAGGTTCGCGCCTAGCCCTATGGGGTCGCCGAATCATGGGTGATGTTTTGCTAGAGATGCGCGCTGCCGTACCGAATGCCAGCTTGGAAGAGTTGGAGCCGCTGATTGCGGAACTGAATGGCCCGCACTCGCTGCGCATGGACGCTATCGGCCTCGCGGCCTAAG
>JAGWUG010000179.1 GCA_028868555.1 Actinomycetales bacterium
CTGGCAATTCCGAGCGCGGCCGGTCTGGCTCGTTCAACTCGCGCAGCCATGCTTGAGGCCTACACCCAGGAGCACATGCGCACCCTGCGCGCCATGGGTGTTGCCCGCTGGCGCATCATCTACGTTCACTCGCTTCGCTTCGCGAGCGTGCAGATCATCGCCATGATTGGCCTCAACTTTGTTCTGCTTTTTGGCGGCACCGTCACCATCGAGCAGCTCTTTGTCCTGCCTGGTCTGGGTACCGGTGCAACTACCGCTATCGGCCAGCACGACATCCCAGAGATTCAGGCGACCGTGATGGTGACCACACTGGTTGTGGTTCTCACCAACCTCATCACCGAAGTGGCCTCCATCTTCCTAGACCCAAAGGTGCGTGTTCGATGAGCCGCAAGAAGTTCGCGCTTCCTTTCTATCTGCGCAAGCCAACCGCCATCTTTTCGATGGTCTGGCTCGCGGCACTCACCATCGGCTCGGTTACGGCGCCGCTTTGGGAACCGTTCAACCCGCTGACCCAGACCGCTGGCGACGAGCTACTATTCCCAAGCCTCAAGCACCTGCTTGGCACCGATGACCTCGGCCGCGACATGTTCAGCCGAATCCTCGCCTCGAGCGCCTTCACCTTCTACGCCTCCATCTTCACCGTGGTGGTGGCCTTCGCGGTTGGTGTTCCCTTGGCCCTCTGGGCCGCGGAGCGTCGCGGTCGCGTCGAGAGCACCATCGGTCGATTCGTAGACACCATCTTTGCTCTGCCGGGAACCGTGATGATCCTGGCTCTGATCGGAACCATCGGTACCGCAGTTGAGCCGGTCATGACCTTCTTCGGTCTTTTGGTTGCCCCGGGTATCTACCGAATCATGGTGGCTCAGACCATCTCGGTCCGTCAGCGTCTCTACGTTGACGCCACCCGCCTCAACGGACTGGGATCGGTTCGCATCAACTTCAAGCACGTGCTTCCTGCGCTCTACCGTTTCCTTGCGGTGCAGGTGGCCATGGTCTTCAGCGTCTCGCTGCTGATGCAGGCCGGTCTGTCCTTCCTTGGACTCGGCCCTCAGGAGCCTCAGCCGAGCTGGGGTGGAATGATTTCTCAGGCCACCATGCACATTTACGACTTCCCTTGGATGATGGTGCCTCCGGGCATCGTTCTGGTGCTAACCGTGCTGGCCGCAAACGAGCTGGCGGACGTCATCGGTGCCGGTGACCTCAGCATGGCCAAGCCTCGTACGGTCCTGGCGCGCTCTATCCTCAACCTCAAGAAGAACGTTGTGCCTTCCAACAGCACCCCCGATGCCTCCGCGCTGCTGGACGTTCGGGATCTGCGCGTTGGTGTGGCCGGTGGACCGGAGCTGGTCTCCGGTATCTCCCTGAAGCTGGCGCCTGGAAAGGTGCTCGGCCTGGTGGGAGAGTCCGGTTGCGGCAAGACCATGAGTGCGCTTTCAATCATGGGTCTGCTGCCGGCTGGCGTTGGCGTCACTCAGGGCTCGATCTTCTGGCAGGGCAAGGACATCGCCTCCCTCAGCGAGAAGCAGCTGAACGCACTTCGCGGTAGCGGCATGGCCTACATTTCGCAGGAGCCGATGGTGGCCCTCGACCCGATGTTCACCGTGCAGGCTCAGCTGGTTGAACCGCTGCGTCGCCTGCGCAAGGTATCCAAGCGCGAGGCAAAACAGATCGCATTGTCGCTGCTGGTTCAGGTTGGCATCCCAGCGCCCGAGCGTGTAATCAAGAGCTACCCGCACCAGCTCTCCGGCGGTATGGCTCAGCGCGTGGCCATCGCCCTGGCCCTCACCGGCAAGCCAAAGCTGCTCATTGCCGACGAGCCGACCACCGCGCTGGACGTTACTATCCAGGCCGAGATTCTGGAACTACTTCGCGGGCTGGTTGCCACCGAGAACATGGCCATGGTCATTGTGACCCACAACCTCGGTGTTGTTGCAGACATCGCGGACGACGTTGCCGTGATGTACGCGGGTCAGGTGGTTGAATCCGGCACCGTCGACGAGGTGCTCACCCACCCATCGCACCCATACACCTCAGCACTGCTGGGAGCCGACCCTCACGTTCCGACCTCGGTGCCTAAGCCGGAGCGCCTGGCCTCGATTCCTGGAACCGTTCCGGCTCCAACCGCTTGGACCAGCAGCTGCCGCTTCGCGGACCGCTGCGACTTCGCAACCGCAGCCTGCGGTGAGCCGCTCAATGAGAGTGCGGCTCACGCCAACGGAACCGTGAGGTGTGTTCGCAGCAATGAACTGACCCTCACCATTGGGCAACACTAGGACTGGTAGAGAGCATGACTGAAGCAACTAAGCAGCCACTGCTGAAGGTGGAGAACCTGTCGGTCCGCTACGGCAGCGGCCGCAAGGCGTTCACCGCGGTATCGGATATCTCCTTTGAAATCGCGGCCGGCGAAACCCTTGGTCTCGTGGGTGAATCGGGCTCCGGTAAGTCCACCATTGGTAAGGCCATTCTGGGTCTCGAAAAGGCGGCTACCGGAACCATCACCTTCCTGGGTGAAGACATCACCAACCACTCACTCAAGCGCCGCGGCGTCAGCGCCGTTGAGCTGCGCGTGGTCTTCCAGGATCCCTATTCGTCGCTAAACCCAGACCTCACCATCGGGGAGACCCTGATTGAGCCGCTACAGAAGAGCGGAATCAAGAAGGGGGAGGCGCTGGACCGCGCTCGCGAGGTCATGGGCAAGGTTGGCCTGAACCCAGACTGGATCAGCCGCTTCCCACGCAACTTCTCC
>JAGWUG010000180.1 GCA_028868555.1 Actinomycetales bacterium
ACGCATTCACTCCTGGTCCACTCCCTCACTTGGCTGGCCCCAATCTTGCTCTAGCCGCCGTTGCAGTGGTCACGGTGCCGCTGGTTCTAATTGACATCAAGCTTTATCGCCTGCCTAACGCCATCACCTACAGCACCGGCCTTGCGGTGGCACTCATCGCCACCGGCCAGGCGCTAGCCTCCGGTGACTGGACCGCATGGGGCATTGCCATGCTCTGCGGAATCGTGCCATCGGGCATGCTCTTCCTGCTGGCAGTTTTCAGCCGAGGTGGCATGGGGCTAGGTGATGTCAAGCTGGCGATGGTCCTGGGATGGGCCTCTGGCATGTTTGGCGTGAAGGCAACTCTCACAGCTTTCGTCATCGCGTTCCTAGTTGGCGGCCTCTACGCGGTTGGTCTTTTGATCGCTAAAAGCGGCTCCGCGAAGCGCGCAATCCCCTTCGGTCCGTTCCTGCTCGCGGGCTTCTGGATTGCCTTCCTCGGAGGCAATTCGGTGCAAAACATAGTGCTGTCACTATGGGGTTTTTAGCCCCCTAAAAACTAGCCAAATTAATGGGGTGCTAGCCCCACAGGGTTGATTTTTAGCCAGTTTCCACCTGCTTCACTAACAGCGTCAGTTCACTGTTAGGGGAAGGCAGATTTAGAAATGGCTACAGTTTCAGATCTAATACCAGCCGATATTGCGCGGAGTTTTTCCGCTATCGGATTACGCCAAGAAGGCGAAAAACTTTTCGTTGGTTTGCCAGCAAGCCACGATGCCGCTGAGCGCGAAACCGCACGCGAGCAGCTGCAAAACCAGCTGGGTACCACCGTGGAGCAAATCCCGGTTGAAGACGCACTGCTCATTGAAGTGTTGGAGTCCATTTACCGCGATGGAGCCGACAAGCCAATCGAAGCGACCGGCCTTTCAACTGGAGATTCCGAAGGACCAATCGCCGACCTGGTGAACGAGGTTTTGGAGCGTGCGGTCAAGCTGCGCGCCTCCGACATCCACGTTGAGCCTTCGGAGTCTGACCTGGTGGTTCGTGCCCGTGTTGACGGACACCTCGAGGTGCTGGCCAAGCTGCCAGGCAATGTATCTGGCCCATTCGTAAGCCGCCTGAAGGTGCTGGCAAAGATCAACATCGTTGAGCGTCGCCGCCCACAGGACGGCCAGTTCTCATTCCAGACCGACGGCCGCCAGATTGACGTTCGACTGGCCACCGTCACCACCCTCAACGGCGAGAAGGCAGTTATGCGACTGCTCGACACCCGCAAGGGGCTCACCGACCTTGCTGGACTCGGCCTGGCCGAGCACCAGCTGGTGAAGATGCGCAAGATGGTTCACGCCCAGCACGGTCTAGTGGTTACCGCTGGCCCTACCGGATCGGGCAAGACCACCACCCTGCACTCTGCACTGCACGACCTGGATGTGATGAACCTCAACGTTTCAACCATTGAGGACCCTGTCGAGTATGTGATGAAGGGCATCAACCACATCCCCGTGGTTGATGAACTGGGAATCGGCTTTGCCACCCAGCTTCGCGCGCTGCTCCGCCAGGACCCAGACGTGATTCTGGTGGGTGAGACCCGAGACAGCGAAACCGCACGCATCTCGGTTCAGGCAGCCCTCTCCGGCCGTTTGGTTATCACCTCGCTGCACGCCACCGATGCGCTTTCGGTGATCTACCGCCTCTTCCAGATGGACATCGAGCCTTACCTTGTGGCTGCCGCACTTCGCGGTGTTATCGCCCAGCGTCTGGTTCGTCGCATCTGCAGCTACTGCGCCGTAGAGTACGACGCAACTACCGAAGAGCGCCTAATGCTGGCTGACTTCCAGCTGGGCAAAAAGGTCAAGCTCCGCAAGGGTCTTGGCTGTGCAGTCTGCCGTGGCTCGGGATACCGCGACCGCCAGGGCGTCTACCAAGTGTTCGAAATCTCCGATGCCATGCGTGAGCTGATCTCCAAGCGTCCAGACCCAGCCGAGGTTGCCGCAATGGCCGCCAAGGAAGGTTTCAAGACCCTGGAGAACGAGGCGTTCATCCTGGCGCTGGAAGGCCGCACCACCGTGCAAGAGGCCATGAGGTTGGTGACTCGCGATGTTCACTAAGAAGAAGACCGAGACCGCCAAGCCACCTGGCCCACGCACCTGGGCAATCAAGGGCACCGATGCCGAGGGCAAGAAGTTTGTCCGCAAGGTTGAGGCGCCTTCCCGCAGTCGCGCCCGCCAGATGGGCGTCGAGCCAGGAATGGTTGTAACTTCCATTTCGGAGGTCAAGTCCGTACTCCAGATGGAGTTTGGCAGCACCGTCAAGGGTGACGTTCTCCTGCAGGTAACCCGTCAGCTGGCAGCGTTCACCGCCGCAGGCATCCCAGTAATGCAAGCCCTTCAGATGCTGGCCGAAACCACCAAGAGTCCAGCCATGAAGGCCGCACTAGAGGCCATGGTCGACGACGTTCGCGACGGCGATACCCTGGCCAATTCGGCCCGCGAGCACACCCACGTTTTCCCCGCCTACTACATCGCCATCCTCGGTGCCGCGGAGCGCACCGGTGACCTAACCGGCACCTTCGAGACTCTTGCGCTCTACCTCGAGCGTGACCTAGCGTCGTCACGCGCCGTGAAGTCAGCCATGTACTACCCGGCCGTGCTGTTCCTACTTGGCGTCACCTCGGTGATTGTTCTCTCCACCGTGGTTTTGCCAAAGTTCAAGACCTTC
>JAGWUG010000181.1 GCA_028868555.1 Actinomycetales bacterium
TACCCGGAGGGCGATCTAGCACCAGCCGCGGAACGTCTGCAGCTATTCCTAGAGCAGTACTGGGGTGGTCCAACCACCTATCAGGAGCAGCGCGGCCACCCGCGGCTGAGAATGCGCCACTCCCCCTACAAGATCAACCCCGATGCCCGGGACCGGTGGATAGGCCACATGCGCGCAGCCCTAGACTCACTGAAGTTGGCGCCTCTACTCGAGGCGGAACTGTGGGCATACCTGGAGCGCGCGGCACACAGCATGCTCAACACATTTGAGGACTAAAGGTGGCGGGCCATCTTGGCCAGCACGTGACCGTGGTCTGCGCTCAGGCGAATCCAGCCCTCGGCGTTGAATACCTGAACCTCTTCGTTCTCGGTCAGGAAGCCTAGACCAGCTGCCGCGAATGCTGCCGCGGTTGGAATGCGTGGGTCCTGTGGGATTCCCTTGCCCCAGATCTCGCCACGAATTCGAGCGGCAATTGGCCCACCAACCGACTCGGGCAGAGTGTTCTTAACCTCTTGGATGCCGTCCTTGGCCAGCTGGGTCAAAACCTGCTCGTTGATGGTTCCGTCCGACTCCCAACCGGTGCGCGGAGGCGCGATACCGGCCCAGGAGGCGCGCTCGGTTGGTGGCAGGGTAACCAGAAGCTTGCCGTCCTCGTTTGGCTCAGCGAGGCGCGCAAGGCGGTCTAACACGGCCGCGATGGGCACAACCGAGTCAACCTCACCCGGTTCGGCCAGGTTGCAGGTGCGGAGACCCAGAACAGTTGGACCAGAGTCCATGAGGCTGCCGGCAAAAATTGGGGCGACGTAGGCGGCGAGAATTGGGCCGAAGGCGCGAAGGCGCACCATTCCCTCTGGATCGAGCCTGCGAGCACGCTGAAGATATGCCTGAAGGTCAGCGACGGTTTCGGAATCTGGGAGGACAAACGTGTTTTTCATCTGTGTCTAAACTAGCGGTGAGAGGTGCCAAATGCAGATTCCAATTCCAACAGATCCACTCGAAGACATGATTCGAACCCTGAATTTGGACGATGCGCACGGGGCTCGAACCACCGAAGACATCTTCATTGGTCCCAGTCAATGGATGCCGCACGGGCGAGTATTTGGCGGTCAGGTGTTGGCCCAGTGTCTCGTGGCGGCACAGCGAACCGTTGAGGTCTCCAGCGAGCACCCCGAAGCCCGCGTTCCTCACAGCCTGCACGGCTACTTCCTCCGCCCCGGCGACATCGACCAACCCATCAGCTTCTCGGTGGATCGCCTGCGCGATGGCCGCTCCTTCAGCACCCGCAGAGTTCAGGCCTTCCAGAACGGCCTACCCATCTTCTCCATGATCGTCTCCTTCCAGGTGCACGATCCAGGACTCGAACACCAGATTCCGATGCCGCTGGGAATTCCAGACCCGGAGTCCCTGCCCTCTGCAGCATCTTTGATTGGCGACAACCCCCACCCGGTTGCCCAGTACTGGGCCAAGGCTCGCCCGTTTGACCTTCGCCACGTGGGCTCACCCATCTACTTCAACGTTGCCGAGCAGGACCGCGTTCCGCACCAGGCGGTCTGGCTCAAGGCACTAGGTACTCTCCCAGCCGAGGCCAACCTGCATCGTGCAGCCCTCGCCTATGTGAGCGACTACACCATCCTCGAGAGCATCTACCGCGCTCACGGCATTGCCTGGACTCACCCCGGTCTGAAGTCGGCCTCGCTCGACCACGCCATGTGGTTCCACCGCGAGCCGAAGGTGGACGAGTGGCTGCTCTACGTGCAGGAGAGCCCGAGCGCCCAGGGCGGTCGCGGATTGGCCCTCGGCCGCATCTACACCCGCGAAGGGCTGCTGGTGGCATCGGTGGCGCAAGAGGGAATGGTGCGCGTTCCGGAGCTCCGAGAGTAGTTTTCACAGGCTGAAAAAGCCAAGTTATCCACGGTTTCAAAATCTGCACCGATGCGCCCTGAGCGCTCGAGCCAATCTGAACTCACCGAAGCCCCGCAAAAATGCCGGGGCCGGTTTCAGAAAGGTTCAAACCATGGAGCAGATCCACATTGCTGGCATCGTTGCCACAACCCCGCGCCACCTGGTAACCCAGGACGGGCTGCCAATCACCTCGTTCCGTCTCGCCTCCAGCCAGCGTCGTTTTGACAAGAGTCAGAACAAGTGGATTGACGGCGAGACCAACTGGTACACCGTCACCGCCTTCCGCCAGCTGGCTATCAACATCGCCCAGTCGGTGAGCAAGGGTGACCGCATTTCGGTTGCTGGTCGCATCCGTGTTCGCGACTGGGACAACGGCGACCGCGCCGGAACCAGCATCGAGGTTGAGGCAAACCACATTGGCCACGACCTCGCCTGGGGCACTTCCGTCTACACCCGCACCGTTCTGGTTCGCGATGACCTCCCTGAGGAGACCGTGGAGTCTGACCTAGACCTAGCCATGGCCTAAAAGCTCCGGGCATCGGTGTTCTGCCCTCTTCCACCGATGCCCGGTTTGTTAGCCGCAGCCTTCCCTCTGCTACACGGCTAACCGGTGCCCCTGAGCCGTACTCGCGCAATCTCCCAGCCTCCGGCAATCCCCCGCCTTCGGCTAAACTTATGCGCGTATCCACGGTCTCAGGGGCGCCTTCTTATGCCCGGACCATCCACCCAAGGAGCAGACATAAATGGCTGAATTCATCTACCAGATGATCAAGGCGCGCAAGGCCCACG
>JAGWUG010000182.1 GCA_028868555.1 Actinomycetales bacterium
AACCTTCTTAATCTGGTCGGTTACTAGCACCAGCCGCCCTGAGCTCTGGTCATCCAGCAGCTCTAAACCAACCGATGACGCTATAGCCGATAGTTCAGAAATAGTCTCTGGCGGGCTCTCTGCTTGAAGAACAGCCCTTACCAGCAAACCCTTAGCCCGCTTACTAAAGTGATTGAGCGCTCGAAGCGAGCCATCGCTCTCGCGCGAAACCACCTCTACCCAGACGTTGGGAATGCCGGCGGGGATAGGTGCCAACTCCGCGTAGGCCTTGCTGCGCAGATCGATGATCAGTCCTTGATTCAGGCGCTTGAAGATTGGCTCGTGAGCCTGCGGCCAAACTCTCTTGAGCGGCGCACCAGGCAGCGCCACCGATGCGCTTAGCCGGTAGTTGGGAATAAGGTCAGTGGTCGGGATCAGCCCGAACAGGCTGCTCTGAATCAGCACGGACTCCTTGGCTCGCTTCCAGGCTGCGTCGTCGAGAGGCGCATCGGTGCCGGTAAAGCCACCGTGGATGGCGTCATAGAGGGTGCCGGTGTAGCGCTCAAGTGCACGCATGGTTGGCGCAGACTGAACCTCCAAATTCACCGCGACATCGCCCAACTGTTTGGGTGAGAGTTTGAGAACCTTAGCCGCAATCTTGGGCTTCTTACAGAGGCGTTCGAGCGCCTTGTATACCTGGTCGCGGGCTGGATTCAGCCCACCGAAAGTGAGAGCCACCTGCTGAATGTTTAGGCTGCCGCCACCGATGGCCTTGGTCTCACTCGGGGGCAGCAGAAACAACATGAGCCAAGTCTAAACAAGGCTGCGGGCATGCTTGCCTAGACTTGACCCATGGTCAAGCTAACCAAGATTTACACGCGTACCGGCGACGACGGAAGCACTGGTCTCAGCGACTTCAGCCGGGTATCTAAAACTGATGCCCGGATTCAGGCGTTTGCCGATGTGGACGAGGCAAACTCGGCTCTCGGAGTTGCAATTAGTCTGGCCCACGAGGACTTTCCTGCCACCTCACTGCAGCTCATGACACAGATCCAAAACCAGCTGTTCGACCTAGGCGCTGACCTTGCCACTCCCCTGCGCCACAGGTACGAGTACCAGCCCATTCGCGTGGATGCCAGTTGGATTCTTACGCTGGAGATGGCAATCGACCAGCACAACGAGCACCTTGAGAAGCTCGATTCCTTCATCCTGCCGGGCGGCACCAAGCTGGCAGCGGCCTTGCACCTTGCCCGAACCGTGACCCGCAGGGCCGAGCGTTCAACCTGGCAGGCAATCGAAGACTTTGGTACTGAACCCAGCGACGGCCCGAACGGTGGCATCAACCTGATTGCGGCCGCCTACCTAAACCGCCTGAGTGACCTGCTCTTCGTTCTGGCACGCTACGCCAACCTGAACCACGGTGGCGATGTGAAGTGGATCCCGGCTGCACACCGTCGCTAGGGCATCGGTTAGGGCGCAGCCCGGCATCGGTGAAAGGCAGCACCAAAACGAAGAACCCCGCACCGAAGTGCGGGGTTCAAACGTTTAAGCGTTGGCTAAGCCAGAGCAGCCTTGCGAGCAACGATGGTCACAACGTTGTTCTCAACGGAGAGGAAGCCGTCCTCTGCGTTGGCGTTGATCTTCTCGCCGCCAGGCAGAGTGATGCGAACCTCACCCTGGGCCAGGATGGCCAGCAGAGGCTCGTGACCGGCCAGCAGACCAATCTCGCCCTCAACGGTCTTAGCGATAACCTGAGTCGCCTCGCCGGTCCATACGGACTTGTCGGCCGAGACTAGGTCTACGCGCAGAGTGTTGGCCATGACTAGTTGTTCTCCTGGAGCTTGGCGTACTCAGCCAGCAGATCGTCAATTCCACCGATGTTGAAGAACGCCTGCTCAGGGATGTGGTCGAACTCACCGTTGGCGATCTTCGAGAATGCCTCGATGGTCTCCTTCAGTGGAACGGTGGATCCTGGGACACCGGTGAACTTGGTGGCCATGTAGGTGTTCTGCGACAGGAAGCGCTGGATGCGACGTGCGCGGTTTACGGTTACCTTGTCCTCTTCGGAAAGCTCGTCAACACCGAGGATGGCGATGATTTCCTGGAGTTCCTTGTTCTTCTGCAGGATGGCCTTCACGCGGGTTGCAGTCTCGTAGTGCTCCTTGCTAACAAAGCGAGGGTCGAGAATACGCGAGGTGGAAGCCAGTGGGTCCACTGCTGGGTACAGACCCATCGAGGCGATCTCGCGGGAGAGCTCGGTGGTTGCGTCCAGGTGGGCGAAGGTGGTTGCCGGAGCTGGGTCGGTGTAGTCGTCAGCTGGAACGTAGATTGCCTGCAGCGAGGTAATCGAGTGTCCACGGGTCGAGGTGATGCGCTCCTGGAGGAGACCCATCTCGTCGGCCAGGTTTGGCTGGTAACCCACGGCGGAAGGCATGCGGCCGAGAAGGGTGGAAACCTCGGAACCTGCCTGGGTGAAACGGAAGATGTTGTCGATGAACAACAGCACGTCCTGCTTCTGGACATCACGGAAGTACTCCGCCATGGTCAGAGCGGACAGGGCTACGCGAAGACGGGTGCCAGGTGGCTCATCCATCTGACCGAACACTAGGGCGGTCTTGTCGATAACGCCCGACTCGGTCATTTCGTCGATGAGGTCGTTACCTTCACGGGTACGCTCACCAACACCGGCGAATACCGAAACACCGTCG
>JAGWUG010000183.1 GCA_028868555.1 Actinomycetales bacterium
CCAATCGCTATCGGTTCTGACACCGGTGGTTCCATCCGCTTCCCGGCATCGGTGACCGGCACCGTTGGCATCAAGCCAACCTACGGCGCTGTTTCCCGCTACGGCCTGATTGCGCTGGCATCCTCGCTCGACCAGATTGGTCCGGTAAGCCGCAACGTACTCGACAGCGCGCTGCTGCAGGATGTCATCGCTGGTCACGACAAGCACGACTCCACTTCGTTGCCAAACACCCTGGGTTCCATGACCGAGGCTGCATCGCGCAAGGACGTCAAGGGTCTGCGCATCGGTGTAATCAAGCAGCTTCAGGGTGAAGGTTTCCAGGACGGCGTTCTCAACCGCTTCAACGAGGCGCTCGAAGACCTCAAGGCTGCCGGCGCTCAGATTGTTGAGGTTGACTGCCCATCCTTCGAGTATGCAATCGCCGCCTACTACCTGATCCTCCCAGCTGAGGCATCCAGCAACCTGGCAAAGTTTGACTCGGTTCGTTTTGGTCTGCGCGTTACCCCTGAGGGCAACCCAACCATCGAGCGCGTTATGGCTGCCACCCGCGAGGCTGGTTTTGGTCCTGAGGTAAAGCGTCGAATCATCCTCGGTACCTACGCCCTGTCGTCCGGTTACTACGACGCCTACTACGGCTCGGCTCAGAAGGTTCGCACCCTGATTCAGCGTGACTTCGCGGCCGCATTTGCCAAGGCAGATGTACTGGTATCGCCAACCGCTCCAACCACCGCCTTCAAGATCGGTGAGAAGAACGAAGATCCGCTGGCGATGTACCTCAACGACGTTGCCACAATTCCGGCAAACCTCGCCGGTATCCCAGGCATCTCGCTTCCAATCGGAACCGCAGACGAAGACAACCTTCCAGTTGGCATCCAGTTCCTGGCCCCAGCCATGGAGGATTCCCGTCTGTACCACGTTGGTGCCGTTCTGGAGAGCATCCTCGAATCCAAGTGGGGTAAGACCATGATGGACTTCGCTCCAAAGCTTGAGAACCTCGTGAAGGGAGCCAACTAATGGCTAAAGCCGAACTCATGGACTACGAGAAGGCCCTAGAGCAGTTCGAGGTTGTTATCGGGCTCGAGGTCCACGTAGAGCTCAACACCAACACCAAGATGTTCTGTGGCTGCGCCAACGTGTTTGGTAACGAGCCAAACACCAACGTCTGCCCAATCTGCATCGGTCTTCCTGGATCGCTTCCAGCGGTTAACAAGCGTGCGGTTGAGAGCGCCATCAGCATTGGTCTGGCACTTGGATGCAGCATCGCGCCAACTGGCCGCTTTGCTCGCAAGAACTACTTCTACCCAGACCTGGCTAAGAACTTCCAGACCTCCCAGTACGACGAGCCAATCGCGTTCGAGGGTGGCATCGACATCGAGGTTCCTAGCGGAAACGTCTACACCATCGACATCGAGCGCGCCCACATGGAAGAAGACGCCGGAAAGCTCACCCACGTTGGTGGCGCCACCGGACGCATCCAGGGTGCCGAGTACTCGCTGGTTGACTACAACCGTGCTGGCGTTCCGCTGATTGAGATCGTTACCAAGCCGGTTTACGGTGCTGGTGCCGAGGCTCCAGAGTTGGCTGCCGCCTACGTGCGCACCATCCGTGAAATCGTCAAGGGTCTGAACGTCTCCGATGCCAAGATGGAGCGCGGAAACGTGCGCTGTGACGCAAACGTTTCGCTTCGTCTGCACGGCGCCGAGAAGCTGGGTACCCGCACCGAGACCAAGAACGTTAACTCGCTCCGCTCGATTGAGCGTGCGGTTCGCTACGAGATTCAGCGTCAGGCTGCAATCCTCGCTAAGGGCGGCACCATCATTCAGGAGACCCGTCACTGGCACGAGGATAAGGGCACCACTAGCGCCGGCCGTCCAAAGAGCGATGCAGACGACTACCGCTACTTCCCTGAGCCTGACCTGGTTCCAGTTCAGCCTTCGCTCGAGCTGATCGAGAAGCTTCGCGCTGCTCTGCCAGAAAAGCCTGCCGATCGCCGTAAGCGCCTGCAGGCCGAGTGGGCATTCGCCGACCTCGAGTTCCGCGACGTTGTCAACGCTGGTCTGCTTGACCAGATTGAGGAAGCGGTTGCCGCTGGAGCCACCGCACAGGCTGCTCGAAAGTGGTACACCGGTGAGATTGCTCGTCTGGCTAACGCCGAAGACAAGGACATCTCCGAGCTGCCGCTGACCCCTGCACACGTTGCAGAGTTGGCTGCGCTGGTTGAGGCCGGCAAGTTGAACGACCGTCTGGCTCGCGAGGTTTTGACCTACGTTCTAGCGGGGGAGGGCAGCCCGGCTCAGATCGTGGTTGCTCGTGGCCTCGAGGTGGTCAACGACGACGGAGCGCTTATCGCCGCCATCGATGCAGCACTTGCCAGCCAGCCGGACGTGCTAGATGCAATCCGCGAGGGTCGCATGCAGGCTGCTGGTGCGGTAATCGGTGCGGTCATGAAGGCCATGAAGGGTTCGGCAGACGCGGCTCGCGTTCGCGAACTCCTCATCGAGAAGGCAAACGCCTAGTTTTAGGTAAGACGAAAGGCTCGGGATCGCTCCCGAGCCTTTCGTATTTAAGTCTTTGCTACTGCCATACGATCTCTGGGTTTAGGTCGGCGGCAAACTTCAAAAGGTGCTTCTGCAGCACAAACTCCATGCGCTCGCGCAGCTC
>JAGWUG010000184.1 GCA_028868555.1 Actinomycetales bacterium
ACCGATCTAAAGGGCTTGTTCAACCTGAACCTGCTCAACGGACTGCTGAAGACGGACGGCAAGACCCTGATCACCGTCCCAGCCGAATTCAAATAGGAACGCCACTTGAGTAACCTCCCTAGCGGAACCAACACCCTCGCCGACGCCGGCGAGGGTCGCGGTGCGTCCGTAGAAATCCAAAACCTCAGCAAGCGCTTCACCCACGATGGCCCGGTGATCATCGACAACCTGAACCTGGCGATCAAGCCTGGTGAGTTCGTGGCCCTGGTTGGCGCCAGCGGCTGCGGTAAGAGCACACTGCTGAACATTCTGAGCGGTCTGGATACCCAGACCAGCGGAACTGTGGACCTGGGCGCGGCCCCGGCACTGCTGTTCCAGGAGCACGCGCTGCTGCCATGGCTGACCGCCGGCAAGAACATCGAACTGGCGTTGAAGCTGATCAAGTTCCCTAAGGCTCAGCGCAAGGCTCGCGCCCAGGAGTTGCTGGAGCTGGTGCACCTGCCGCACGCCTACAACCTACGCCCGCACGAACTATCGGGTGGCATGCGTCAGCGCGTGGCAATCGCCCGCGCACTGGCACAGGGCCGCAAGATCCTGCTAATGGATGAGCCGTTTGCGGCACTGGACGCCATCACCCGCGACCTGCTTCACGAGGAACTGATTCGCATCTGGGAAGAGACCGGCCTGACCGTGCTCTTCGTGACTCACAACGTGCGTGAGGCAGTCCGCCTCGGACAGCGCGTGATCCTGATGTCGTCGCGTCCGGGCCGCATCATCAACGAGTGGCAGATTGCGGGCGATGAGCCGCGAAGAATTGAGTCGCCACTGGTGGGCGAGATGTCGGTGCTGATCACCGAGGAACTACGCAAGGAGATCAAGCGCCATGGCTAACCATCACCCTGAGCACCCGGTTCACACCGAGCACAACTTCAACGAGATTGGCGAGCTTGCCGCCGGTCTAGATGCCCTCGACACCGCCAAGGACGAATCCGGCACCGGTCGTGGCTGGCGCATCCTGCAGGGCTTCGCTCCGCTCTCCGCGGTGGCACTGCTCCTGCTCATCTGGCAGATCGTGGTCTGGGCGCAGGTTCAGCCATCGTGGGTTATTCCAAGCCCGGGTGACGTCTGGCTCGCCCTGGTTGACCGCGCCACCAACCCAAACCCAAACCTCAACCTCTGGCTCTCGGCTGGCAACAGCCTCCGCAAGGGCGTGGAGGGCTTCCTCATCGCACTGGCCATCGGCCTCCCGCTTGGTGTTGCCCTGGGCCTCAACAAGTGGCTGCGCCTCATCGTGCGTCCAATCCTCACCGGCTTGCAGCAGCTGCCATCGGTAGCCTGGGTGCCTGCGGCAATCATCTGGTTTGGCCTCTCCGATGCCACCATCTTCGCGGTGGTTCTGCTGGGTGCAACCCCATCGATCGCCAACGGACTCATCAGCGGAATCGACCAGATTCCGACCCTCTACCTGCGAGCGGGCAAGGTGCTTGGCGCCAAGGGATTCGTGTACATTCGCGACATTCTGCTGCCTGCATCCTGGCCCGGCTTCCTGGCCGGACTTGAGCAGGGCTGGGCCTTCGCATGGCGCTCCCTGATGGCCGCTGAGCTCATCGCCATCAACCCGGCCCTAGGCGCCGGCCTTGGCCAGATGCTCGACAACGCCCGCCAGCTTGGCGACATGCCTGGAGTGATTGGCACCATCATCGTTATTCTCACCGTGGGTGTTCTGGTGGAGCGCCTTGTGTTCGCGCCACTTCGTCAGCGCACTTTGAAGAACCGCGGCCTGCTGCGCTAAACCGCGCCAACATAATCTAGCCAAAGAAGAAGGCCCCGTCTGGTGACGGGGCCTTCTTTGCAAGACCAATTCTTGGGGCAACTACTGAGCGGCTCGGCTGATGCGAACCTGCTCGGCGCGGTCAACCACCTTCACGCGCTCGCGTGGAACCATGACGGTTCCCTCGGCGTTGTGCGGACGGCTTGGAACCTCGCCGTAGGCCTCACCCAGCGAGAGCTCGTGGGCGTTCAGGCCCTGCCAACCCTGCCAGGTGACGTACTCAACGCCGCGGGCGTCAAGCTGCGCCAGCAGCTCATCGGTGTCTGGAATTTCTGGGTCGTTCAGACCCTCAACATCTGCCACCAGGTTCTCAATGGTCTCCATGGCGTCACTCTTGGTGTGGCCAATCAGACCAACCGGACCGCGCTTGATCCAGCCGGTGGCGTATAGGCCGGATACCTGGTTGTCGTCGCCGTCAACCACGCGGCCACCGATGTTTCGGATCACGCCGTACTCGTGGTTGAAAGGAACCTCTGGGAGCACACTGCCCCAGTAGCCGATGGCGCGGTAGACGGCCTGAAGGTCGTAGTCGCGGATCTCTCCGGTGCCAACCACCTTGCCGTTGAAGCCTTCACCCGCTGGGCCTTCGGCCGGCTTGGTGCGCTCAAACTGCATTCCGCTGACCTTGCCATCGGTGCCGGTGATGGCCACAGGCTTACTCCAGAAGTGAAGGTGCAGGCGACGCTTGGCGCCGGTCTGCTCGCGCTCAAGCCAGCTGTTGAGAACGCGGGCCATGACGCGGTGCTGGTTGGTTACGCCCTCGGCATCCTCGTTGAACCAGCCCTCAGGGAAGTCCTCCGGGTAGACCACGAGGTCAACGTCCTT